>CAMYJZ010000005.1 GCA_947258845.1 uncultured Ectothiorhodospiraceae bacterium
AAACGCGGAGACAGCGGATTCCGAAGGCTGATCAGCCGCGCTACCAGATACCGCTCAGCATGGCGATGCCATGTGCGTTGTGCGCGAGCGCGGTATCCAGCAGGCCGGTCTGCATGCCGCCCAGGGCATACACCGGCATCGGCAGGTCGCTGACGGCCTCGGCAAATCCCTGCCAGCCGATCACGGGTGCGCCGGGGTGCGACCGGGTCGGTAACACCGGAGACAGCACCGCGAAATCCGCGCCCAGTCTGGCAGCATGCAGCAGTTCCTCGCGGTTGTGGCAGGAGGCCGCCCACATCATGCCGGTTACGGGAGCTGTATCCACGTCGATGAACTGGGCGGTTTGCAGATGCACGCCGTCCGCGCCCGTGCCTCTCGCGAGCCCGGTATCGCTGTTGATCAGTACCCGTGCACCATGGGCGTGACACAGGGTAACGACGTCCCCTGCAAAACGGTGCAGTGTGGTTGCGTCCATGTCTTTCTCGCGTATCTGCACCAGGCGTACATCGTTATGCAGCGCCACCTGCAGGCGCTCCATGAATATCTCGGCCCCGAGTTTGCCGGCCTGGGTGATGGCGTATATCAAAGGTAGTCGCAGTGCATTCATGATGTCATGGTTCGCGGGCAGTAATGGTTCGATAGTGATCCGGCAAGGATCCTGCCAGCTTAGCTGCTGGTTCTCGCGTCCGTGCGGTTCGCCCTGCCATTCAGTGACACGGAACAGCTCCAGGCGGGCGATTGCATGGGGGTAATGAAAGGTGCGCGTGATCCACGGCTGTGCATTGCCGATGTCGATTAACAGCTCCTCGTGCAGTTCCCGAGCCAGTGCATCCCGGGGCGTCTCCCCGGGCTCGATCTTGCCGCCGGGGAATTCCCAGTAGCCCGCCATGGCCTTGCCGGCCGGTCGCTGCGCGAGCAGGACCTGGCCATCGGTACGCCGGATGACACCGACCGCAACCCGGATCTCGGGCGGTGTGCTCATGGTTGGTGTTTCCGCGTCATCGGCGCCGGGCAGGGGCGAGGCGGAGTGAGGTCAGGGTATGGCCTTCCTGGAGTGGCGGAATCGCCCCGGTATCAGTCGTTGTCATCAAGGCTGGCATCCCAGCCGGCAGCGCGGGCCTGCTGGAAGGCGTCTTTCTGGATGCGCATATAACGATCCCGGATGTCATCCGGAAGCTTGTTGACCTGGTGGCCGTATTTTTCCCACTCCTCATGGGTTTTGGTCCACAGGGCCTCGAGCGCCTGGGTATTCCAGCCGGCGCAGGTTTCGGTCTCCGGGATGATGCCAAAGGCCCAGGCATCGCGAATGATGCGCCCGGCCACGGTCATACCACCGTCGGTGTCCTTGTCGATGCCCACGTAGGGCGTTTTGCTGGTACGCATGCTCAAATTATACAGACAGTGTGGCGGCAACTGGAACTTCCGGTGCTATTATTTGCTTCAGGTTTATGGATATCAGGAGTGGATAAATGGCCGGAATGACCACCCTGCCGGCTCCGCATGAGGCACTGTCGGGCCGTGCCGGAAAGATGCCGGTGACGGAACGGCACTATGTCAGCGGCCATGTTCTCACGCCGCCGTTTCCCGAGGGCATGGAAACCGCCCTGTTCGGGCTGGGCTGCTTCTGGGGGGCGGAAAGCCGCTTCTGGGAACTCGACGGGGTTTACGTCACCGCGGTGGGCTATGCCGGCGGCCTGACGCCCAACCCGACCTACCGGGAGGTGTGTACCGGCATGACCGGCCACAACGAGGTGGTGCGGGTGGTATTCGACCCGGCCGTGATCCCTTACGAGGCGCTGCTCAGGGTGTTCTGGGAGGCTCATGATCCGACTCAGGGGATGCGCCAGGGCAATGACACGGGCACCCAGTACCGTTCGGGTATCTATACCCGAGGGGCTGCGCAGGCTGCCGCGGCACAGGCATCGAAGGTTTCTTACCAGGAGCGGCTGGACGCTCACGACCTCGGTGCCATTACCACCGAGATCCTGGAGGCCCCGGAGTTCTACTACGCCGAGGACTACCACCAGCAGTACCTGGCCAAAAACCCGGCCGGCTATTGTGGCCTGGGTGGTACCGGCGTGAGCTGCGCCTAGGAAAAAGGGAAAAAAGGGGACATTCTGCTTTTTACTTTTTTCATCTTGAATTTTCCGGCATTCACACCCATCTTCAGGGTATGAGTAATTACTTCAAGGAGAAGGGTATGATCGCAGGAATTATCCTGATTGCCGCGGGGATCCTGCTGGTGGTCTATCCGCCGCTGCTGTCGATCATCGTGGCCGCATTTCTGATTCTAACCGGGGCCATGGCGCTGTCTATTGCGCATTACAACCGCAAGCACCGGCGTCATTTCGACAATCCAACGGTTGAATTCTTTTTCAGGTACTAGCCCGGTTAGTCGACGAAGGGTCCGTGCTGGTGGATCGGTTCGTGGTGAGGCGTGCCGCTGCAGATCATGAAATGACTGTCGCGACCGGCGTGGAAGCCATGTGCCTGGCCGGGTTCCAGAAAGCAGGCGTTACCGGCTGGTATCTGCGTTGAGCCGAGCGTGAGCTCGCCGTCGATAAGGTAGACGAATCCCTTGTGTGTCGCTGGCATCTCAAAGCCGTAGTCTGTGCCCTGTTCGAGCCGGATCTCCCGGTAGATGATCTCGGTGAGCAGCCGCAGGGGTGAATCGTTGCCGACGATGTGTCTGACGCTGCCACCCTCGAAGTCCAGCTGGGGGATGTCAGCGGTAATGACCTCCTGATAATCGGGGTCGATGGCCTTGAGGTGTTGCGGCAGGTTGATCCAGAGCTGGATGCCGTGACTCTCCTGTTTATTGCCCGGCATCTCCGAGTGTACGATCCCCTTGCCTGCGGTAAAGCGCTGCGCACCTCCGGCGGTCACCGTTGAACGGTTGCCGAGATTGTCTTCATGGCTGATGGCGCCAGCGAACAGGTAGGTGATCGCCTCGAAGCCGCGGTGCGGATGCGACGGGAAGCCGGCCCCGGGCCTGATCCTGAAATTGTCCCAGAGCACGAAGGGGTCGTAGTTCATCAGGCGGCCGGGCACCGGGAACAGGCGATTGACCTCGGCACCGTCACCTTCCTGCGTGTGCACCGACGGGTAGAGGATGTGCCCCATGGCTAGTCGCCTGTGCCCCAGAGTTCTTCCAGACGCTTGTCGCGCCCGCAGCCATGGCGGTAGAACTTGTAGCGCAGCGGATTCTTCTGATAGTAATCCTGGTGGTATTCCTCGGCCGGGTAAAACGTACTGGCGGCCGTGATCCCGGTCACCACCGGTGCCTTGAACGGTTTCAGCTCGTCCAGCGCCTGCCTTGATGCCAGTGCCTGCTGCCGCTGGGTCTCGTCGTGGTAGAAGATCTCGCTGCGGTACTGGTCGCCGTGATCGCAGAATTGACCGTTGGCCATGGTGGGATCGATGTTGTGCCAGAAGGTGTCCAGCAATTCCGCGTAGCTGACCCTGCTCGGTTCATAGACAATCTGTACGGCCTCGGTATGCCCGGTACCGCCGCGCGAGACCTGCTTGTAGGTCGGGTCTTGCTGGTGCCCGCCGGTATAGCCCGAGGTCGTCGAGATCACACCCTCGAGTTTGTCGAAGGGTGGTTCCATGCACCAGAAACACCCGCCGGCAAAGGTCGCAACGGCCTGTACCGGGGCTGCTGCGGGTGGTTCCGTTGCCAGTGTACCCGACAGCGGGGAGATCAAAAGTGCAAAAAACCAAACTGCCCGGCGGATGGTTAGCATTGCGCGGTCCTGTGAATAATGGGGTCTGGGATATGGACAACACCTGGAAGTAATTGTTTCATCATGTAATTATCATTTATTTCAAGTGCTTGTGTAGGGTCAAGCCGGCACCGACGGCGGCCGATAGTGTCTATAGAGCTATAGCCACCATAGCGAGGCCGGTGATATGGATTACAGTTACCCCACACCGCAGGATGTCGGCATCAAAATTGCCCCCCATTTGAAGGCAGACCGGTTCTGCGCCGGTTTTGAGCACGGTCTTCGGGGTGGTCAGCTGGACCGGGTGGAATATATGCGGCTTTCCTTCAGGGAAGGCTATCGCGCCTCCAAGCTGTACCTGCGCGATTTGCGCCGCTCCCAGGGTATCCTGGATTTTCCTGCCCGCTGGAAGCTGCGGCTGAAGGTCGCCTGAAAACCGTACCAGCGGTTTACTGACGGGAAGCCTCCCGGGCACCCTTTTGTTCCCGGCCGATACCGGTCACGTCCCTGTCATTCGCCCTGTCCCCTGTTGATGTCCGTTGCCTGGACCGGCTTGAGCCTGCGGGGGCGGCCACGTATTCTTCCGGTCACAGACTCTATATAACAGGGCTGGCCGACATGAATCAGCGTCGGGCGGGTAGAGGAAAACGCTGCAGGGGGTAGACCATGAAGGCCGTACAGATGACCGCCGTCGGCGGCCCCGAGGTCCTGGTGCCGGTCGATATGGCTGAGCCGGTCATCAGTACCCCAACCCAGCTAAAGGTACAGCTCAAGGCGGCCGGTGTGAATCCGATCGATACCAAGCTGCGCAGCCGCGGGGTGTTCTATCCCGATGCCCTGCCTGCCGTGCTTGGCTGTGACGGGGCCGGTGTGGTCACCGAGGTGGGCGCGAAGGTCTCGAACTTCCGCCCGGGTGACGCCGTGTGGTTCTGCAATGGCGGCCTGGGCGGTGCCCAGGGCAACTACGCCGGGTTTACCGTGGTTGAGGAGGTGATCGCTCGACCCAAGCCCGCCGGCCTGGATTTTGTCGAGGCCGCGGCCATGCCGCTGGTCCTGATCACGGCCTGGGAGGCCCTGTTCGACCGGGCCCGGCTGCAGGCGGGCCAGTCGGCGCTGATCCACGCCGGGGCCGGTGGCGTGGGCCACGTGGCCATTCAGCTGGCGAAATACGCCGGTGCCCGCGTGTTTACCACGGTCGGATCCTCGGAAAGTGCCGAATTCGTTACCACCCTCGGCGCCGACGGGGCGATTCTCTACCACCAGCAGGATTTTGTTGCGGCGGTTGCCGGGCTGACCGGCGGACGCGGTGTGGACGTGGTGCTGGACAGCATCGGCGGAGAGACCTTCCGCCACAGTATCCTGACGCTTGCGCATTACGGTGACCTGGTGACCCTGCTGGATCCGGGTCCCGGGGTCGAGTGGAAGGAGGCGCGCAACCGCAACCTGCGTATCGGCTTTGAATTGATGCTGACGCCCATGCTCGCCGACCTGCCGGAGGCGCGCGCCCGTCACGGCGAGATCCTGGATGCCTGTGCGGCACTGTTTGCCAGTGGGCAGCTGCAGGCCCATGTGAGCCAGACCCTGCCACTGGCACAAGCGGACGCGGCGCACCGGCGCCTGGAGCAGGGCCATATGCAGGGCAAGCTCGTGCTGGCCATTAACGATTAATGTCGACGATCCACTGATCGTGTTCAAATTCCGTTCACAGATCGGCTTGTTGCTGGGACCTGCCCTGTTCGTGCTGGTCCTGCTGCTGCCGGTTCCGGACGGCATGTCTCCCGCGGGTATGCACGTGGCCGCGGTCGCGGTACTCATGGCCGTGTGGTGGATCTCCGAGGCCATACCGATACCGGCCACGGCACTGTTGCCGGTCGCGCTGTTTCCGCTGCTCGGTGTCATGAGCGGCAGCGAGGTTACGCGCTCCTACGCACACCACCTCGTGTACCTGTTCCTCGGCGGTTTCCTGATCGCGGTGACCATGGAGAAGTGGAACCTGCATCACCGTATCGCGTTGTACACGATCCGCCTCGTCGGTCTCACCCCGCAGCGGATCGTGCTCGGGTTTATGCTGGCAACGGCCTTTCTGTCCATGTGGATCAGCAATACCGCAGCGACCATGATGATGGTTACCATCGGGGTGGCCGTGCTGCGCGAGATCTCCCGCGAGGTGGAGCAGGGGCCGGGGACCATCAATATACAGCCCGGGCAACTGCGTTTCGGAACTGCTCTGATGCTGGGCATCGGCTATGCCGCCTCGATCGGCGGTGTGGCCACCCTGATAGGCACGCCGCCGAATGCGATCCTGGCCGGGGTGGTGGAAAAGACCTATGGCTACAGCATCAGCTTCCTGGAGTGGATGAGTTTCGGCCTGCCCATCTCGATGACCATGCTGCTGCTGGCCTGGCTCTACCTGACCCGAATTGCCTTTCGCAGCGAAATCGACCAGCTGCCGGGGGGGCGGGCCTTCATCAGGCAGCAGATCCGATCGCTGGGTCCCATGTCCAGGGAGGAGAAGTATGTTGCTGCGGTGTTTTCCATGGTGGCCGCGCTGTGGGTGCTGCGCGGCCTGCTGAATCCCGAGGCGCTGAAAATGGTCAAGGATTCAACCATCGCGATTTGCGGCGCGCTGCTGTTGTTCGTAATCCCCGTCGATTTCAGCAAAAGAGAATTCCTGCTGGACTGGAAGACGGCGGTCACCATCCCCTGGGACATCATCATCCTGTTCGGTGGCGGTTTTGCCCTGGCACAGGGTTTCAGTGACAGTGGCCTCACTCACTGGCTGGCCGGGCAGCTCTCGGTGCTGCAGGGGATTGGCATGGTGTGGATCATCGCGGCCGTGGTGTTGCTGGTTATCTTTCTGACCGAGGTGACCTCCAACACGGCAACGGCATCACTGTTGCTGCCGGTGATGGGGGCCCTTGCGGCGGCGATCGGTGTACACCCCTTCGGCCTGATGGCGGCCGCCGTGGTCGCTGCCTCGTTCGCGTTTATGCTGCCAGTGGCCACACCTCCGAATGCGATCGTGTTCAGCAGCCGCTATGTGACTATTCAGCAGATGGTGAGAACAGGTGTGTGGCTGAACCTGCTGGGCGTCTTGCTGATAACGCTGTTTGTATATTTCGTATTGCCGCGGGTCTGGGGTATCGAGCTTGGCAGCCCTGGCGAGCTTATTCCTTGACCCTGGCGAGGACGTGAACCTGGAAGGAAATCTGTTCCAGGAACGCCTGGGTATCACGCGCACCCGCCGCGATATTCATGCGCACGCGGTTGGTTTCATCGTCCAGTTCGGCGGCCGCACCGAAGATCTGCCAGCCGGCAAAGCTGGCGACGCCGTCCGTGCGGTTGCCGGCCAGTGCCGCAGTGGCGGTGATCTTGACGATGGAATCGTCCTCCTCGCTGTAGGTCCTGCCGATATCGAAGCAGACAACCTCCAGTGACCAGCGCGGGTGCGGCAAGCCGCCGCTGAGTTCGACTTCCGCCATGCCGGAGTAGATAAACAGTCGATTGGCGCCGTCGGGTCCGCCGACGTGGACCTCCATTTCCTGCATGTCTGTCAAGCGCTTGGGTTCGATAATATTCGAATAAGGCATAAAGTCTCTCCAAGATTTCTAGTTTTCGATTATTCAGTTCCTGCCGATACCGCCCCTGGTATTGTGACTTATTCCACACCTTTATTGGACGATAATCGGGGCTTGATGGCAAGCATGCATGCGGCCTCCGATGCCGGCATGAAGCGGTGGCAGGCCCCGTATCTGGCTGGTTTTCGTGTTAATTTGAGTCGGATTGGGTGCCGCCACGGGGGGCAGGGGGGAAGGGGGTGATCTTGCCGCTGTTGTCTCCGGAGGGGGTGATTCTGTTACTGCCTTCGCGTTCAACCTCGTCGATACGGATGACGGCCTGGAGGGGGATGTAGGTCCGTTTTACGCCGGCGAACTCGGATTTCAGGCGCTCTTCCGAAGGGTCAACCACAACCGATGAGCGCTCGCCGAAAATGATGTCCTCGATCTCGACAAAGGCGTACATGTTGCTCTGGTGAACCTTGCGGGCATGGAGCTCGTAGATGTCGCCACGGTTGTGGAACGCAATTCTGTAGATTTTGTCTGCTTTCATGGCTTGCGGGAATGTTGTACAGGGGGATCGCCCTCAACAGGGCTAGCCTTCCACCAGCATGTCCAGTTTCCCATCCATGTGCAGTTCGGTGAGTTCTACAAAGCCGCCGATACACTGCCCGTCGATGATGATCTGCGGCACGGTGCGGGCCCCGCGGGTCGCCCTGGCGAATTCCTTGAGTGCGTCCGGGTCCCGGTCTACACGTACCTCCTCGTAGGCGATGTTCAGGCGGCTGAGCAACCGCTTGGCCTTTACGCAAAACGGGCAGTTGTCCGTACTGTACATCTTTACTCTAGCCATTTAATGATTCTCTGGGATTCCCTGTGATTATACCTGGCCCTATTATATCGACATAAAAATCATAAGAATATGCAGCGATTTTCCGGTATCTTGCTGTTCTGTCATTGTCCCTGAAGCAGCGCCTGAGCCGTCGTTTGCCGCAACGATTTGTACGCCAGCGACAGGTCCGGCATCTGCCGGTGCCCATGCAGAGGTCCGGTACGCCCCCGGTCCGGTGCAGTGAGTAGCTATGGTCAAATGGGCAGCTCGCGCGGCCGTACCAGCTCTACAAGCCGTGCGGAGCCCCCATGCAGGTGTTGCCAGTCTTCCTGGATACCCAGCACCGCCAGCGTGGCTGTCGGCATGAGTTTGCCATCAGCCGGTTCCGGCACCGACCCCCCGGCAAGATGGCGCAGCAGTGATTCCAGGCCCGGGTTGTGGCCCACCATCAGCAGGGAGGCGGTCCTCGCCGGGCAGTCCGCGATAACCGCGAGCAGATCGTACAGGCTGGCAAGGTAGAGGCGTTCATCCCGGTGGATGCCGGCAGAATCGATACCGAGTTCGTGACATACCCGTTTGCAGGTCTGGCGGGCCCGTGTGGCGGGTGAACAGACCACATAATCGGGCAGCAGTCCCTGCGATCTCATCCATTGGCCCATGCGCGGACTGTCATGTTTGCCACGCCCGGACAGTGGCCGGTTGAAGTCATCCGCTGCCTTGCCCGACCAGTCCGACTTGGCATGGCGCAGCAACAGCAATGTGCGTTGTGTTGTCATCATTAAAATGTATAGGTACAGTAAAAGCCCGTGCTGTCAATTGCCGCGTGATCTCCCTGCAGGATAACTGATCTCGCGCGCGGCAACCTGGTCGCCGTGTCCTGCCCAACAAAAGGAATTCAGTTCTGGCCAGTTCCCCAAACAAGACAGATGCCGGTATCAAGGCTGCCAGGGTCGTTGCCGCCGTAGATCTGGGTTCCAACAGTTTCCACATGATTGTTGCCCGCCTCGAGAACGGGGTATTGCGTGTCATCGACCGTCTCCGCGAGACCGTCCGGCTTGCCGACGGTCTGGACAAGAAACAGCGTCTCTCCATCGAGGCACAGTGGCGGGCACTGGCCTGCCTGCGTCGTTTCGGCCAGCGCCTGCGCGACCTGGATTCCAGGGATGTGTTTGCCGTGGGGACCAATACCCTGCGGGCGGCCGACAATGCGTCTGAATTTCTCTCCCAGGGTGAAAATGCCCTGGGCCACCCGATCGATATCATCTCCGGAGATGAAGAGGCACGCCTCATTTATCTCGGTGTGGCGCACTCACTTCCCATGGATGATCAGCGTCGCCTGGTGGTCGATATCGGCGGCGGCAGCACGGAGCTGATTATCGGGCATCAGATGGAGGCCTTGCAGGTGAACAGTTTTTTCATGGGCTGTGTCAGCATAAGCAAGCGTTTCTTTGCTGACGGGAAGATTTCGGCCAAGGCAATGGCAAGTGCCGAGACGCTTGCCAAGCAGGAACTGGAGCCGCTAAAGAAACGCTACGACTCCGGCCAGTGGGACGTGGCCCTGGGCGCATCCGGTACTGTCAAGGCCGCGGCCCGGATCGCCTTTGAAAACGGCTGGTGTGAAGAGGAAGGGGTTGTCAGCCGGGATGCGCTGAAGCGCATCAAGAAAGCGCTTACCGATGCAGGTCGGCTCGACTCGCTGGAGCTCAAGGGCATGAGTGACAGTCGCAAGCCGGTGTTGCCGGGGGGTGTTGCGATACTGCGTGCGGTATTCAGCGTGCTCAAGGTCGATACCATGCGGGTAGCCGCGGGGGCGCTGCGGGAAGGGTTGCTGCATGACCTGGTCGGCAGGATACAGCACATTGACGTACGCGATCGCAGTGTGCAGGCGCTTGCCTCACGCTGTGCCGTCGATGAACAGCAGGCCGGGCGAGTGGAGAAAACCGCCATACAGTTGCTGGGCGAGATGGCCGGGGCGTGGAATCTCCAGGATGATGAACTGGCAAATATGCTGGGGTGGGCCGCACGCCTGCACGAATGCGGGATGATGGTGGCCTATAACCAGTATCACCGGCACGGTGAATACATCATTCTGAATGCCAATTTGCCCGGATTTACCCAGCAGAAAAAACAGTTGCTGGCGGTGCTGGTGCGCTCGCACCGGCGCAAGTTCCCGATGACGGAATTCAATGTACTGCCTGAGCGCTGGGGTACGCAGGCCCCGCGTCTTGCCATGCTGCTGCGTCTTGCCGTGACCCTGAATCGCGGGCGTGTCGATGTTGAACTGCCTCCAATGGAGGTCAAGGGCGGCAAGAACAGCATTACCCTGCACCTGCCTGATGAATGGCTGGACCTGCACCCGCTGACCAAGGCCGACCTGCTTTCAGAGGCGGACTTCCTGTCCGCCATCGGCTACCGGCTGGTCGTGAAACAGGGGTAGAAGCAGAGGATCCCGGCTGTCGTCAGGGGTGTCCAGGGGCCGTCATTCCGGCCTTCGCCGGAATGACGAAAGCCGAGTTGATCTGGCCTTCCCTAGCTTGATTCTGCCAGCTTTTCCAGTAACAGCATTTGCGCGGTGACCGGTTTGCTGTTCCCGGCGCTTGCACGCGCATAGTTGCCTTCCGAGTCCAGTATCCAGGCCTGGGTATTGTCGTTAAGGTAGCTATCGAGCTCATGCATGATGCGCTTTCTCGATTCCTCGTTTTCGATCGGGAAGGCCACCTCGACGCGCCGGAACATGTTGCGCTCCATCAGGTCGGCACTGGCACAGTAAAGTGCTTCCTTGCCGCCGTTGAGGAAATAGTAGACGCGGGTGTGTTCAAGGAAGCGCCCGATGATCGAACGTACCCGGATATTTTCGGATACACCGGGGATGCCCGGGCGCAGGCTGCACATGCCACGCACCACGAGGTCGATGCTGACACCGGTGCATGATGCCCGGTACATTGCCTGGATGGCCTTGGCTTCGGTGAGCGAGTTGATTTTGATAATGATGCGCGCCGGCTTGCCCTCGGCCGCATAGCGGGCCTCCCGGTCGATCCACTCGATGAGCTTTGGATGCAGGGTGAAGGGTGATTGCAGCAGCTTGTTGAGCGTGGGGACCTTGCCGAGGCTGGTGAGCTGCATGAACACGTTATGCACATCTTCCCCGATGAGCGGATCGCAGGTCAGCAGGCCGTAATCCGTATACAGCCGCGCGGTCCTCGGATGATAGTTGCCGGTACCCAGGTGGACAAAACGCTGCAGGGATTTTTTCGGGCCCCTGCGAATGACCAGCAGCATCTTGGCGTGGGTCTTGTAACCCACCACCCCGTACACCACGTGGGCGCCTGCCTTGTCGAGGCGGTTCGCCAGTTCGATGTTCTCGGCCTCGTCGAAACGTGCCCGTAGTTCGATTACGACGGTGACTTCCTTGCCGGCACGGGCGGCTTCAACCAGGGCATCGACCATGGCGGAGTCCGGGCCGGTGCGGTACAGGGTCTGCTTGATGGCCAGTACATTCGGGTCGTTGGCGGACTGTTTGACCAGATCGATCACCGGCACGAACGATTCATACGGGTGATGCAGCAGGATGTCGCCTTGCTTGATGGCGTCGAAGATGTCCTTGTTGCCGGCCACCCTGGGCGGCAGCCCTGAAACAAATCCCGGATATTTCATGTCCGGCCGGTCGACCAGGTCGTAAACGGCCAGCAGCCGGTTCAGGTTTACCGGCCCATTGGCCTGGTATACATCCTCGGTGCCGAGTTCGAACTGTTGAAGCAGGTATTTTCTCAGTCTCTCCGGGCAGTTGTCCGCTACCTCAAGGCGTACAGTTGCGCCATAGCGGCGCGCACTGAGTTCGCCCTCCAGTGCCCGGGCCAGGTTGTCGATTTCCTCCTCGTCGACAAACAGGTCGCTGTTGCGGGTGACGCGGAACTGGTAGCAGCCGGTGCTTTTCATGCCGGGAAACAGGTCGTCCACGTAGGCATGAATGATCGATGACAGGAACACGAAGACATGTCGCTGGCCTGCGGAGGTCTCTTGCGGTAACTGGATAACCCGCGGCAGCACCCGTGGTGCCTGGACCACTGCCAGTGCAGAATCGCGCCCGAAGGCGTCCTTTCCCTCAAGGGACACAATGAAATTGAGGCTCTTGTTCAGCACCCGCGGAAAGGGATGGGCCGGGTCCAGCCCGATCGGGCTGAGAATCGGGGTTAGCTGTTTCTTGAAGAAACTGCGCAGCCATTTTTCCTGCGACTTGCTCCACTCCGTGCGCTTCAGGAAATGGATGTCGTTGTCGGCCAGTTCCGGGATGAGTTCCTCGTTGAGGATACGGTATTGCTCATCGACAAATTCCTGCGCCCTGCCGGACAGGATCTTCAGAATTTCACCGGGTGTCATGTTGTCGGGACCGGACTGGACCGAACCGGACTCCAGGCGCTGTTTCAGCAGTGCAATCCGGATCTCGAAGAACTCATCCAGATTGCTGCTCGAGATGCACAGGTATTTGAGGCGTTCGAGCAGGGGGACCGATGCATCCTTGGCGTATTCGAGCACGCGGTGGTTGAACTCGAGCAGGCTGGTGTAGCGGTTGATGTAGAGTTCCGGCTGCTTCAACGCGGCCGCATCGTGTGGCCGGGCCTCGGGACCGGGGCCCGGTGGCTTGCCGTCGGGGGGGCTGGAGTTTACAGCCCGGTTGGCCGGGGCCGTGGTGCGGGTGTTTTTCCTGAGCGTGTCCACCATGTTGTTTCCTTTCTGTGTTCCTGCTTGTCTATCACATTATAATGACTTCGTCAGTGCGGGCCGTATAAATCAGGGCTGCCACCGGTCTGGAGCGTACCCGGTAACGCCGGCAGCGGGCTGTAATCCTGACCCGCAGGCCGTCAAAACGCAGTGGATGGTGCCCGATACGTCAGTATATTGACGTTTTTGACCTATTGCATCTTCGCCTGGCAGCCACAGAGCTGTTTTCGGACCAGTTCCATCAGTTGTTTCAGGGTCAGGTCGTCCGGGACCTCCTGGACGTTGGAAAACCAGATGTTTTCCACCTGACCGTCTTCCGGTTCGCTCATTTCAGAGACGAGTGGCCAGCCGACAAAGAGCCCCTGTTCACCGTTCTCCAGTCCAACAGTAACCAACTGTAGTTGAAGGGTTTTCATGTCAAGACCTCCGTCATCCCCGCCGCCGGGTGAAATTGGCGGGGATTTCACCGGGCACATAAAACCCATGCATTTACTATGCCATTTTGTTGCCGGGCTCGTGTTTTGACAGCCAGCGCCACAGCGAGCCACTGGGTCGATCAACACCGCTGCAGATGAAATTCAGCGCATTGAAGTCGTTGGCAGACCAGCGCATGTGGGTTTCCGCTCCCTTGCGGCCGCAGAACAGCAACTGGTCGCCGGGCTGCATGATGGTGTCATTGGCGGGCACCAGGAAATCGTCGTGCTGGCGTTTCAGCAGCAGGGGGACACAGGGCAGACATTCGGTCAGATCGCGCGGGTCGGTACATATCATTCCCAGGCTGATGGGGCAGCCCTTGGCGGTGGCCTCGATGATTGCAGATGTCTGGCTGTGTCCGACCACCAGGGTCCATGATTCCGGTGGCCGGTCGTCCAATATGCCGACCACGCGGCTGACCAGGATATTTGCCCATTCGTCATTCTGCTGCCGGGCCAGGCGCAGGAAATTGGTCAGCAGGGGGTTGGTGATCTGGTTGACGATGCGGCGACCGGTAATGGTGCCGGGTTGCATCACCAGGTCTATGTTGGCGGCTGCGAAAACGGCGTCGTTGCGGCTGCGATTCTGGCGAGCGACGGTAAACAGGTCCTTGTTCAGGTCGAGTGCGGTGATGATGATGGAGAGGTTGTTGGAATCGTCATCGGTCCCGGCGATGATGCCGACGGCATTGTCGATGTCTGCCTCGTACAGGGTGATGGCTTCAGTACCACGCCCCTCGATGGTGCCTTCGGGTGCCAGCGTACCAGCGATGTCGGATTCGATAATGACGGTACGGATACCCTCGAATGACAGACTCTTCTGCACTGCCTTACCGAAGCGTCCGAACCCGCAAAGTACCCATTTCCCCTTGGGTGGCGCCACGAAGTCCCTGAGCGGCGCGTCCCTGATGCTGGTCAGCCATTCATACACCAGGTACATGCTGGGCGACTGGAACATCATGGCAAAACGATCGGCGAAGGTGTCGTAGGGATTGACGATGGAATCGGTGCCGAAGGAGGCCATGTTGGCCTGGGCATCATGTGTCTCTGCGCGGCAGATAACCTGCAGTTCCGGTGACAGCAGCTTGCTGGTGATGGCGATGGTAAGGTTGATGTGGTCGCTGTCGGTGATCGCGATGACGGCCGCACAATAAGGGCTTTTCAGTCCCGCGGCGGTCAGTGAGGCGGCTGTCGACGCGTCCGCGCACATGCCCGGGACGTAAATCGAGAGGTCCTCGAGCTGGAGGGCATCCAGCTTGCCCTGGTTCAGCTCGATCACCACGCTGCGGATGCCGCGCGCTGCCAGTTCGCGTACCAGCAGGCGACCGGCATCTCCCAGCCCGCACACCAGGTAGAAGGGTTCCCTGATGCCGCGAACGCTGCGGGTGAAGCCCGAGTAGCTGACCAGGTTGCGAAAGGCGCGGTCCTGGATCAGGGTAAACATGGCACCGATGGCGTATAGCCAGGCCAGCACGGTGGTGTACATGGCAATGGTGGTCCATAGCCGCTGCGCGTCGGTAAACGGATAGGGGATTTCACCAAAGCCGATGGTCGAGCCCATGAAGCTGACAAAATAGAAGGCGTGGAAAAAGTCCATGCGCCAGGGATTGCCCTGGTCGTCCATGCCCGGAATCAGGACCAGCCCCAGTGTCGAGACGGCATAGGCGAGTATCACCACGATCAGCGGTGCGCGCATGCGCCGCAGCAACAGGTACATGAGGTTGTGCATAGTGACCGTGCCCGAAAGGCTTAGCGGCGGAACATGACCGTCTCGGTGACCAGGATGACCACGGATATGATATTCGCCAGCAGGGCACCGCCTGATAGTGACACGATGCTGGCCATCACCATCGGTGTCAGCCCGGTGTCGATGGCATAAACGAAGATGCCCCAGACGATTACCGCGGCGATCAGCTGCAGGTCAGCGACCAGGCTGGTGGCCAGCAGCACGGCCCCGATGTGGGCCCGGTCGCCGAACTTCATGACAGTGGCGATCAAGCTGACGACCAGGGCGGCAAACAGCTCGTAGACATTATGGTGATCGGGGTTGTCCAGTTCACCGACGAAGAATCCGAAGTTCAGGGTCAATGACAGGACGATGAAAAACGCAAAGAACACCTTCTCCAGATTCATGGTCAATCCCCTTTTATGCTGTTAGTGGTGTTATATGTCAGTCAGGATGGCAGAATTTGCCAATCCTGGCAAAGGCCGTGATCCGGCACAAAGCCTGCCGGTGCCTCATGGACGGCGCCCTGATTTGAAAATTCGTCCGTTCGGGACAACAATGAACACAAAGGGGAGGTACGCGGGCCGGTTTCTGCAGGTAAATACTATGACCACTGACTCCATCGACCAGGCGATGCATGACCTGCTGAGGCAACGGGTCGGCAAGGTCCACTTGCAGCAGCGACTCGGGATCGAAAAGGACTACGAGCGCAGGGTGTTCGGCCAGGGACGGAATTTCTTCCATATCGAAAACTGGTATTCGGTCCATTCCGTCATCAGAAACACCCTGCGTCTGCTGCTGCTGCACGATCGCGGCAAGCGCAATGCCCGCAGGATCCAGCTGCGGCATAACGATATTATCCTCCCGGGGCTGCCGCAGGCCTTCGAGGGGTTTACCCTGCTGCAGATCTCGGACCTGCACCTGGATATGGCCAGCGATTTCCCGCAAGCCCTGATCGGCGCCGTCTCCGGGATTGACTACGACCTGTGCGTGCTGACGGGGGATTTCAGGGCGGACACCTTCGGTCCCTACCAGGCCGCGCTCGAAGGCATGCAGGAGGTTCGCAGGCACCTGAACGGGGCGGTCTACGGGATACTGGGCAACCACGATACCATCCGGATGGTGCCCGGGCTGGAGGCCATGGATATCCGCATGCTGCTGAATGAGCACACGATCATCGAACGCGGCGCCGATCGCCTGTACCTTGCCGGAATCGACGATCCCCACTATTACCGGGCTGACAACCTGGAGAAGGCAGCTGACACGATCCCGAATGGAGACATCTCCATCCTGCTGACCCATTCACCCGAGGTCTACCGGCATGCCGCCCATGCGGATTTCGATGTCATGCTCTGCGGCCACACCCACGGCGGACAAATCTGCCTGCCCGGCGGCCTGCCGCTGATGTGTAATACCGGCTGCCCGCGCACCTTCTGTTCCGGCCCCTGGGCCTATCACCAGCTGAATGGTTATACATCTGCCGGTTCCGGGGCCTGCATCGTGGATGTCCGTCTGAACTGTCCACCGGAGATCACCCTGCACCACCTGCGCAGTATCGGAAAGTGAGTAATACGGACTAGATCCTGCCCTGCTCGTGCAGGTGCGAGTAAAACAGGTCTATTGCGATGAAGATGAGGACGGCGATCAGGGCCTCACTGGCCGTTGCGCCCAGTAGCGGGTAGAGGATTACCAGCGGTATCAGCGTCTCGGGCAGCTGGTCGAGCAGGGGCGCCGAATGGCTGGGTGCGATACGCAGGCGCCGCTTGATGAAGCTGGATAGCAGGTCGCCCGACATGGCCAACAGCCCGAAGGCAGCACCCCGGGCAGGGGGCAGGCCGAGCAGGGGCGCCAGCAGGGCGGTGGCCATTACGGCGCTGATCAACCCGCGGATGGTCTTGGAAGGACCCAGCAGGGGCCTGCCGTCCAGGAAACGGAGGTTCCCGTCCAGCGGCCGGTCAAGCCGTGTTCCCAGCAGGAGCCCGACTATCAGCGGTGCGCCGTTGGCGGTCACCAGCAACAATAGAAGTTCCGCAATTAGCTGAATGCGCATGGCAGCGTGCCGTTTGTCCCGGACGAGGACCTATTCTAACGGAGCACGCACCGGATTCTATGACTTGCCGGTCCGATCCGTGATTGTGATGCGGTCAAAAAAAACCCGCTGCAAGAGCGGGAGAAAAGGAGGTTGGATTTGGGCTAACACTCGAATATCAATTGCTGCACTTCCATGAGGTATTGTCGTTGTGCATCGACCCAATGCTGATAATCAGGGTCGCTGGGTGCAGCGCGTTGGACTTCATCGATCTGGCGTTCTGCTTCTTCGAAGCGTTGCGCCTGTTCAATCTTGTCCAGGCACGACAACTCTTCAACATCAAGGCTAATGTTTTCCAAGGCGATCGTTCCTCCTAACAAGACATGACCAATGACGAATATGATTACGCTCTCATCAGCGAGGCCTGTCAACCACAATAGATTGACGCAAATTTTTGATATAAATGAGGGAGTAAGCGTAGGTGGCTGAAAATTCGTGTATATCGGATTTGCTTAATTTTGGAATATTCGAATGGTGATTTTACTTTTTTTCAGCGGTTGCCCCCGGATGGGCCCTGCTGCCCTCGGACGGCACGTGCAGGCACCGCTGATTTATATATAACTTATTGTAATTATTATGGAATGTATTGAATTCCGCGTTCCCGGCAGGATCCACCCAGGCCGGAGAGGCCGACTTTAATTATTGGCTAAAGGGGCCGGGTATTCTGTATCTGTGGCCACGGTCGCTCTGGAATGGTGGGAAAAGTACAAAATATCAATTAGATAAGTTACTTCCTCAAGGTGCCAGGGATTGTGTGGCTATTATAAAATTATGCCGCATTGATTAAAAAATTATTAAATTAGGGGTTGCTTAATTAAGAGAATGCTAATATTATAGGTCCCGTCATTGCAAAGACTCTATTAACCACTTTTTTCAATATTTGCTTTTTGGAGACTTATCATGAAAACGATTGCTACTCTGATCACGGCTGCCACCCTGGCAGTTGCTTCTACCGCCGCTTCCGCCTGGGGCTGGGGTCCTTTCGGTAACGGTTATGACGGCTACAACAACGGTTATGGTGACGGCTACGGCGATTTCGACGGCGGCTTCAGCATGAGCTTCAGCGGTCGTGGTTCCGGTCGCGGTTACGGTCGCGGCTACGGCTACGGCTACGACGCCCCGTACTATGGCTATGCGCCTTACGGTTATGCTCCTTACGGGTTTGCTCCGGCGGTTGCTCCGGTTGCCCCTCAGGCTGCTGACACCGAAAGCAAGTAAGTAACCCTTACTCGCCGGAAAAGCCAAACGGGGGTGACTCTTTCGAGTCTCCCCCGTTTTTATTGCCAGATAGTAATTTCATCGAATCGAACGGGGTAGACCAATGAAAAAGGCAATTATCACAGGTTTGTTAATCGTTGCGGGGCTGTTCAACCCGGCCGCGCGCGCTGATGTACTGGTGCTGGTGCACGGATATCTGAGCGGTGCGCAGGCCTGGGATGCGAGCGGAATCACCACCGTGCTGGGGAGCAACGGCTGGCAGCGGGCCGGCGTGTACGCCGCCGGGCCGGCAGGGGTCCAGTTGGTCCCGGTGAATGACGGGGGCGCAGAGCACACCTTCTATACGGTTGACCTGCCATCCGAGGCGCCCGTACTGGTGCAGGCCTTCCAGCTGCGCCAGGTCCTGCAATCTGTCGGCCAGAGGCATGCCGGTGAATCGATTTTCGTGGTGGGTCACTCGGCCGGTGGCGTGGTGGCACGCGCGGCGCTGGTGCGCGGCCAGGCCCGCAACGTCAAGGCGCTGATCACCATCGCCACACCGCACCTTGGCACCCACCGTGCCGAGCAGGCGCTGGATGTAACCGATATCCCGTTTCCCTTCTCGATAGTGACCGATATCCTGGGCGGCGAGACCTACGACACGGCCATGCGTTCGCGCAGCCTGTACGTGGACCTGGTGCGCCCGCGGCCGGGCAGCCTGCTGTTCTGGCTGAATAACGAACCGCATCCCGAGATCCAGTATTTCTCCGTCGTGCGTGGCAAGGATGCGGCCCTTTCAGGTGACTATGTCGTTCCGGGTTACAGCCAGGACATGAACAACGTGCCGGTGTTGCGCGGCAAGTCGTCACGCATACTGATTCCCAGGCAGCATGACCTGGATGTCCTCGACGGGAACATTATCGTCAACCTGCTGGCCAACCTCAGCTAGCCGGCAGTGGCTAGGACGGGATGATCTCGACGCCCTTCCAGAAGGCCACGTAATCCCTGATGTCACAGGCCGCCGGTTTCGGCTGCGGGTAATACCAGGCCGCATCCGGGTTGGTCTGGTCCGCGACGACGATGTTCAGATAGGAGGCCACGCCTTTCCAGGCGCAGGTGGTGTGCGTCTCGCTGGCTTCGAGGTATTCACGCCGGACCGAGTCGGGCGGGAAGTAGTGGTTGCCCTCGACGGTCAGGGTCCGCTTGCTTTCGGCAATCACCGTGCCTTGCCAGACGGCCTTCATACGGTTGTCCTCCCGCCCGGTCGTGTTCATTCGTGTACACGGCGCCGGGTCTGCTCGCATCCATGAATATATACGATACCTGGCCGGTTATCGAAGTTCCCGAACGGGGGTGCAGTCACGGCCCCGGCGGTTTTCTGTTGGATTATCCTAATTAACTGAGTTATAAATTAATTAATCTTACAGCGGGACCTGCCCAGTGCGACTGTGGCGGTCCGCGACGGGGGTGGGGCATGATCCGATTTATTGCCATGCTGCTTTGGCGGGTGATCAACGGGGTGGAGCTGGCGGTCTTCACTGCCATCCTGTATGTGCTGTCCTACCTGCCCGGGGTGCTGCGACCCTTTTACTATCCCCTGTTTCGATTCTGGTGCCGCAGCTTTGTACGCGCCCTGGGAGTCGACCTGAGGCTGCACCAGAAAAATACGCTCCCCCTGCCGGAGCATTACATCCTGGTCGCGAACCACCCTTCGGCCTTCGAGGACATCGGTATACCGGCGCTGTTTCCGGTCCACTCCCTGGCAAAGATCGAGGTGAAGGACTGGTGGATCGTCGGCCGCATCAGCATGGCAGCGGGCTCCCTGTACGTGCATCGGGAGTCGCGCGAGTCACGCAACCAGGCCGCCGATGAGCTCGAGCAGGCGCTGCTGGAGGGGAAAAATATCGCCCTCTATCCCGAGGGGGGGTGCAAAGGCCGGCGCATCTTTGAATCCTTCCGTTTTGGCGCCTTTGATATCTCGTTGCGCACCGGGATACCCATACTCCCGGTATTCCTGCATTACGAGGCACAGGATGACTTCGAGTGGCGTGAACCCCAGACTCTGCTGCACAAGCTCTGGCACATGATGACGACACAGAATAACCGGGTGAATTACTATGTCTATGACGCCATAGACCCGGGCCGGTTTACCGACAAGTCGGCCTACACGGAATACGTTCACGGAAAGTATCTGGAATGGCAGGTCCGCTATCTTGACTGATCCTGGAGCTGCAGTGCCTGTGCCACTTCACGAGCAGGCGGTGCGCTGCAAGCCATGATAGAGTAGTGATTAACAATCGTGGCAAGCCCCGGCAAGCCTGCTGTTGACAACCAATGAAGCTGCGTACACAGATCTCCCTGTTTCTGTTTCTCTTTGGACTGGTCCCCCTGTTTGCGGCCATCCTGATCAATGTGCCGTTGATCTTCGACCGTATCGAACTGCTCTATCACAAGGCCTATTTGCAGAACCTGCGGGAGGGATTCAGTGATCTCGACCAGCATATCGCGCGGCGCCACGAGACGGTTCGCTTGCTTGCCAAGTTTCCGGAACCCGGTATGCTGCCTGCCGGCAGTGGCCGGCCAAGCGCTGGCGATCTGGAAGTGGCGCGCTCGCGTTACGTCGAGTGGCTCAACCAATTGCTCCTGGACCAGCTCGATATTGCCCGGATCCTGTTTCTGGATAAAGACGGTCAGGTCCAGTACTGGCTGGAAAAGGGCGGTGTTTCCGGTGGTGTGGTGCCGCGCAAAGACACGGCCGCCTACAGTAACCCGCAGTTCATCCAGGCCGGGTTGCAGTTGCAGCCGGGCGGTGTATTGACCGGGCCGATTGTCTTCAATCGCGAGGCCGGCGAGGACTCTCCCCACCAGTTCATGCAGCTGGGTCTCGTCAGTCCTGTCTACAACCTGGCCGATCTGGAACCGGGTAGTTCAGGCAGCAAGCAGGGTGTTGTTATTGCCTACCTGGATATCGGTGGTCTGGCCAATGCCTACCAGGGCGTTTTCTGGGTGCAAAACGACGGTAGCTACCTGGTGCAGGACGAGCCGGAATCGACGGCCTTTTCTGCCTTCGATGACTTTCAGGGACTGGGGGACATCTTCAGCAAGGGCGAGTTGGCGCTGTGGGAAAAGGATGAACAGCAGGTGCTCTGGGTGCCGCTGTTTATCACCGAGGATTCCGGCCCCTTGTGGGTCGGGCGCAGTGTCGACCCTTCGCCAATTGCAAAACTGCGCCATGCGATCGAGGTTCGCGTTGTGACCATAGTGCTCGGCCTGCTGATGGTCGTGTTTGTTGTGGCGCGACTGATTGCATTGCGTACCGAACGCCTGGGGCATGAGTTGACAGACGGGATATCACGGGTGATAGAGCACGATGAACCGGTCAATTTCGCCTGGCAGCGGCCGGAGGAGCTTCATGTGCTGGGCAAGAATCTCACTCGCCTGTCCATCACGCATACCGAGCACAGCAAGGCCCTGCGTGACTATGCGAGTGAACTGGAAGAGTCCAACCGTTACAAGTCGGAGTTTCTCGCCAATGTCAGTCATGAGCTGCGCACGCCGCTGAATTCGATACTGCTGCTTTCGAAGATGCTGGCCGATGACGGCAGGGAGGGCCAGCCTCACGAGGACCTCAAACAGGCACGGGTGATCCATGCAGCCGGCAATGACCTCAGGGCGCTGATTGACAACATTCTCGATCTGTCGCGTATCGAGGCACGCCAGATGTCCCTGCACCCGGAACGTATCAGCCTGTACGACCTGCTGGACGATATCCAGCAGTTGCTCAAGCCGCAATACGACGAAAAGGGACTAAGCCTCACTATCGATATCGACAAGGACGCGCCTGAATTCATCGAGACTGACAAGGAAAAGTTGCGCCAGATCCTGATCAATTTTCTCTCTAACTCGGTGAAGTTCACTTCCCATGGCGGGGCGAAGATGCGCCTGCAGGCCTATGCCAGTCAGTCCGATGGGAAATATGCCGCCTGTATCAGCGTGGTCGATACCGGGATCGGCATTCCCGACGACAAGCAGCGGGTTATATTCGAGGCCTTCAAGCAGGCGGACGGGTCAACCAGCCGTCGTTTCGGTGGTACCGGGCTCGGGCTGACGATCAGCCGTGATCTGGCACACATCATGGGGGGAGACATCCTGCTCGAGAGCCAGCCGGGAGAGGGGGCGGCCTTCTCCCTCCTGCTGCCCGAACACATGCCGACGATTGCCGAGAGGGATGACCGGGCCGTGTCGGCGGGGGAGGCCGGCAGCGGGGAACAGCAGGCAAGCATTCCCGAGGCGGATTACGCGGGTACCCGGGTGCTGCTGGTGGACGATGATGTACGCAATCTGCTGGCGCTGACACCGTTGCTGGAACGCTGGGGTATGCAGATCATGGCAGCCGGTGACGGTCGGGAGGCGCTGGAGACGCTGGAAACCGAGGGTCACTTTGACATCGTACTGTTGGATATAATGATGCCCGAACTGAATGGTTACGAAGTGGCACGTGAGATCCGCAGCAAGCCTGCCTATGCCGATCTGCCGGTGATTGCACTGACCGCACGAGCCGGCGAGGAGGACCTGAAGGACTGCCTCGCTGCCGGTGCCAACGACCATCTGGTCAAGCCCATTGATGTTGTGGAGTTGAAGACTTTGCTGGATAAATACCTGATTGAAACCGGCGGTCACGCCAGGCAGGGAGAACGCAGCGGGGGCAGGCCGTGAAGCGCTATGCCGGCTTCCGGATTCTGATTGTCGATGACAACCAGAATAACCTGTACACGCTGCATGCCCTGATCAGCAAGTATATGGATGTGGAGGTGCTCGAGGCCAACTCCGGTCAGGCGGCCCTTGATACCGCCCTGAATGACCCGCGTATCGACCTGATTGTGCTTGACATACAGATGCCGGAAATGGACGGTTTCCAGACGGCATCCATGCTCAAGGTCAGGAAAAAGACCAGGGACATACCGATTATTTTCCTGACGGCCGCCTACAAGACCGATGAATTCCAGAAGAAGGGTTATGAGGTCGGTGCGGCAGACTACCTGCTCAAGCCTATCGATGACAATCAGCTGATCAACAAGATCAGTACCTATCTCAGGCTTATAGAGAAAGAACGTGAAATGAACCGCCAGCTCGAGGCGCTGGTGGCGGAGCGCACCCGGGAGCTGCAGCAGGCCAAGGGCTACCTGGAGAAGGTTATCGGCAATATGGGCGAGGCACTGCTGTTACTGGAGTCCTCGGGCAAGATAAAGGCAGCCAATCCGGCCGCTTGCAGTATGCTCGGTTATGAACCGGCTGATCTCATTGGTATGTCCATCGGTGATGTTTTCGAGGAAGAAGAGCAGGAACAGGCCAATGCCTTCATGGGGACCTGGCTGGAAGCCCTGATCAGGACGGGGACAATCAGCAGTATACAGGCCAGCTTTATCGCCAGTGACCAGCGCCGGGTGCCTATCCTGTTTTCGAGGACGGCCATCAAGAATGATAGTGATGAGATAACTGATATCATATGCATTGCCAAGGATATGACTGGCTATACACGTGTCAATGCAGGGTAGTTGCATGCTGGGTCCTGCACGGTAAACTTCGTGGCAGATTAATTATGGAGTGTTAAATGGAAGATTCGGTACCGGACAAGACACCTGAAGAAGATATCACCTTGACCGCGGATGCCCTGAAGGCAATGGGTCATCCCCTGCGCTGGAAGATTCTCTGCACCCTGGGCGACAATGAAATGTCAGTGGGTGAGATCGTCGAGAAGATAGGCACCTCGCAGAGCAATGTGTCGCAACACCTCGATCAGCTGCGCAACAAGAACATTGTTACCTCGCGGCGCGATGCAAACCGTATCTATTACCGGGTGCGCAATGACCAGCTTCTGGAATTGATCGGCACGATGCGTTCCGTGCTATGCCATGTGAACCTGGATGATATGTCCCGGGAGTAGCGCAACTGCTTTGTATGAAGCGTGAAAAAAACGGGGGCGACTCGAAAGAGTCGCCCCCGTTTGGCTTTTCCGGCGAGTAAGGGTTACTTACTTGCTTTCGGTGTCAAGAGCCTGGGGGGCAACCGGAGCAACTACCGGAGCATACCCGTAAGGCGCATAACCGTAGTACGGAGCGTCATAACCGTAGCCACGACCGTAGCCACGACCATGACCGCGACCGGAAGCGCGACCGCTGAAGTTCATGCTGAACCCGCCGTCGAAGTCACCGTCGCCATAACCGTTGTTGTAGCCGTCATAACCGTTACCGAAAGGACCCCAGCCCCAGGCGGAAGCGGCGGTAGAAGCAACTGCCAGGGTGGCAGCAGTAATCAAAGTAGCAATCGTTTTCATGATGTATCTCCAAAAAGTTAAAGTTGATAAAAGTGGTTTAGAAGTCTTTGCAATGACGGTGATTATAGTATTAGCAATTAAGTAAATAAGCAAGTACTAATTTAAATAAATAGTAAAATAGTTCAAAGTTATTTTTATTTTATATATATTACAAATAGTTAAATAGATAACGGCAGCTGCTTCCGGGGCAGTTACAGCGCGAACTGGCTGGTAAATCGGGCATTCGGGTGCCGGAATGCAGGTGATTTGCGCCGTTTGGCCCCGTTGCGGGCGGTGTGATGACTGTGAATGGGGGGTTATTAGTGAATAAATTGCTGTTGTCTGTCGTGGAACTCGGTGGCTATCCGAATTTCGCTCCCCTGTATACAAGCTGCGGTTATGAGGTTGCCGTGGTGAATTCCATGCGCAAGGCCATTAATTTCCTCAAAAAGAGGCAGCCCGCCGTTATTGTGGCGGAATTCAATTTCCAGTCTGATTTTCGCGACCGTAGCAGCAGTCTGGAGTCCTTGATGGCCGTGGTACAGCGTTTGCCGGGGGTCCGGGTGATCGTCTTCTATGACAGGGAATACCGGCCCCAGTTTGAAAAACTCAGTGCCCGTCTGCCTGTGGATGCGGCGCTGGCATTCCCCATCGAGGAATCGACCCTGAGGGCCAGCCTTGAGGCGCTCGGGGGGGGGATCAAAAAGTTGACGCCTGATCCGGATCTTGAGTAGAGTGGATAAATAAGAATCCGGACTGTTTATCAGTCGGGAAGGCAGGTGAACCAATGACGGGCAATTCCTACTCCACGCTGGCGCAGTATCGGTTGCAAGGCCCTGATGCTGATTTGTGCTGCGCCAGTTCCATGCTGTTGGTGGCGCTGCTGTTTCTCTCGGTTGTCCTGGCGGCACCGGTCTCGGCCGCTGATCTGAGGGTGCGGGTGTTCGAACGGGGAGGCCAGGAGCCGCTGGCGGGTGTCTCAGTGTGTGTGGGCACACAGGCCAACCCTACCCAGTTTGGCGCCGTCCGCAGCGATCAGGACGGCTATACTGTATTCCGGGATCTCCCGCGTGCCCCGCTGACTGTCATCGCATCGAAGCCAGGTTACCTCGGGCAGCAGGAATCCCTGGTCACTTCCAATATGGAACGGCTGCTGGTGGTGTCACTGCCCACCGGTGGTGGCGGCCCGAAATGCGAGCATGACGTGCGGGATAGGGCCGGAAGATCCTCCGCTCTGCAGCTGGGATATCTCAAGATCAATAGCGGAGCGATGATAACTGCCAGTCGCTACGTTTTTCTGAACCATGCGCTGGATGGCAATCCTACGGAATACCGGGCCAGCGAGAGTCCGGACTTCAACGGTGCCCGCTGGCAGTCATATATACCCGAGCCCGCGTTTGAACTCAGTCCGGGTACTGGCCGGAAGGTGGTCTATTTCCAGGTGCGCCGCTATTCGAAGATGAATGGTGCTGATATCCAGACATTGTCTCCCGTGGTGCGCGACTCGATTAACCTACGTCTTCCCTGAAGCCGGCGTTATTCCCCTGGCGTTCTGAATCATGGCGTCCAGCCGGTTTTTTCGTCAGCTCAGGATTCTTGCCCTGCTGTTTGTCCTGCTGGTCGTGGCGGTGGATGCCTGGCTGGCCAAGGCGCGCACCACAGACTGGAATGATCCGCTGTGGGTTGTGGTATACCCGATCAACGGCGACAGTCGTAGCAGTACCTCCGCCTATATTGGCAATCTGACCGACGATACCTTCCTGCCGGTCCGCGATTTCATTGCCCGTGAGGCCGGCCGCTATGGATTGCCGGGGAATGAACTGGTGCATATCAGGCTGGGACCCGAGATCCACGAAATCCCACCCGTACCACCGTCCGGACGAAATGTCTTTTCGGTTGGTCTGTGGAGCCTGCAGCTACGTTACTGGGTGATGCGGACCCGCTGGCGCTACGACGGTCCGCCCGCGGACATCCGTATCTTTGTCAAGTTCTACGATGACGAGTGGCGCAGTCAACTGGCCCATTCCCTGGGGCTGCAGAAGGGGCTGGTGGGTGTCGTCAATGCCTTCGCCAGCCGTGCCTATGCGGGAAGGACGAACGTGGTACTTACCCACGAACTGCTGCACACACTGGGTGCTACGGACAAGTACAATCTGAACAGCAATCAGCCCGTTTATCCTGCTGGCTATGCCGAACCGGACCGCAGGCCCCTGTACCCGCAGTCAACGGCAGAGATCATGGGAGGCAGGATACCCGAATCCGATACCCGCTCGGTCATGCCGGCATCCCTGCGCGATACCGTCATCGGCAGCATCACGGCCCGGGAGATTCGCTGGGTGAATTGAGTTGCGGGGAGGCCGGTCAGAGGGCCGGATCACCGGGGTTATAGTCAAGGGTTCTCTCGGCCAGAATCTCACCAGACGCATCCAGGACCAGCACTGTCCAGGGGCCGTGCATCCCGGGTGTCAGTGTCTTGCTGGACCAGACCCGCCAGCGCGGACCCGACACCTTGAAACGCACCTCGGCCAGGGTCTCTCCCTGATACTCCCAGCTGTGCACGACAACCTGGCCGGTCAGGTTTCTGAGTTCGGTAAAGAAGTAGACCTGCTCGGTATTCCCGATCAGCTCGGTCAGATTGTCTCCGGGCTCGCGGTCATGGACCACGCTGGAGAAAATCGCGCGTTTGACATGGGCCGTGTCCGTGCCGGTTTCGGCCGCGCACAGGGGCGCTGCCAGCAGGGCGAGTACGGCGATAAGCGAGAAAATTCTTGGCATCAGGTGTCCCGGTAATCCATATATCTCTATGGAACCGCCAAAGACAGCCGGGGTCTGTGACCGGTTTCTCAGGAAGAGGGTTTGATGGGGCGGCTGGATTTCCTGCGGCCCTGGAAACTGACGATGGCCTGCATGATCCGTTCCAGGGGAAGATCCTGCAGGCGTACATAACGGGCAAATGTCGCCTTGGCCAGTGCATAGATGTTGTCTACCCGATCGCAGTCATTGCAATCAGGATCAATCAGCTGCTGCAGCCCCAGCAGTCCGCCAAGCTGGACGCGGATCTCCTTGGCATGCGGCAGCGGCCCGTCGGCATGTGTGAGGTGCAGGGAGAAGCGCGCATTGCGGCGCAGTGTATCAAGCAGCTCGGTACACATTTCATTGCCGGCATCCGACTTGCAGGCAACGCCTTCACGGTCTGCCAGGCAGAAGCGCGCAGCCTGTTTGCAGGAGCAGCGGCGCGCATTGATGGTCTTCTCGAACACACAGCGCCGTTCATTGATGGCATGGTAGGTGGCCTTGTATTCCAGCTCTTCCACGATCAAACAGGCATCAGGCAGGGGCTTCGCAGCAGAGACCCGGAATTATTTTTCCCATTCCTTGACGATGGTCTCCTCGCGGTGTTCAAGCAGACGTTCTTCGGCTTCGGCCTGGTTTTCTGCAAAGATGATCCTGTACTGATGCTTGCTGTCTGCCGCCTGTTCGGCCCGCATCGTCCTTACATCCTTCTTGGCAGCCTGGTATTTCTCGTATTCCTTTACCAGTTCGAGGGACTTGGCGGTTGCCGTCTCGCCGGGCGTGATTTTGTATATATAGTAGGGCATGGTGTCGTTCCGTTGAGGTGATGGGTGATACCCGTGATAATCAAGCCATTATAACAATGCAATTATTCAGGTATCCAAGCCGGTTCGTATTCATGCCGGCCAGGCCGAAGTCGCTTGTAATTCCTGATCATGATGATGGTTTTATGCAGTGCTGCTGCATCGATGCGGGGCACATTCAGGCCCACCCGGAGTTTCCGCATGCCGTCTGCCGTTGTGCCCACCTCGATGAACTGGGGCAGTGAGAGACCCGCGGCAGGCTGTTCCCCGGCCGGGTAGAGTTCACGGAATTCATGGGCCAGGGTGACAATCACGGCGTCCCAGATCACCTCATTCCCCTGGAAGCTGCCCGTGAACAGGATGTGGGCACGGCCGGAGGCGATGGGCGTGACGGGACGGTAGTCCAGCCCGTCACGTTCGAGCCCTTCCTTAAAGTGCCTGATTGTGTCGCTCGCCACTGCTTTCCTCGAAAATGACGCTGCTTATTCGGGAATTGTGGAGCACGATACAACCCGCCTGGCGCGATATCCCGTTATCACTGTAGTCGAAGACATAGGTGCGCCTGAGACCAAGGTCGTCGGCGTTTCTGTAGTAGGGCCTGATATTCTTCAGCGAAACCGTGCCATCGAGAAACTGGAGGCCCTGGTGTGCGCATGCGGTGCGCGCGGTCCGGATGGCGATGTCCCGACATTTCAGGCTGGCCTGCCAGAACCATACCAGGACAACAATGCAGAAAAGGAGGGTCAGTGAGGACATGGGGCTGAGGTGATGGATAAGCTGGAATTATAAGGGTTTTTTCGACGGCAGCGGCCTGCTGCACGGTTAATTCACACTTGTCAGGCCGGGGGCCATGCTAGAATAACCGCTGAAATCGATTCTGATGGGCGAAATAACGGTACTTTTCACATGGCGGGACTGACGCAGGAAGACCGGGTGGACCTGGGCCGCATGGTGGTCAACATGCTGGATGACTGGGGTATCAAGCCCTCCGACCAGGTGAACGTGCTGGCCCTGCCCGATGGAACACCCACCCGGATGCTGCGCCGCTACCACGAGGACACCCCCCTGCCGGATGACCCGGATGTGCTTATACGAGTCGAGCACCTGATGGGGATTGCCGATGCCCTGCGCACCACCTTCCCGCGCAATGCCAATATCGGTCTGCTGTGGCTGAAGCAACCCTGCAAGCGGCTCCGCCGCCGCCGTCCCATGGATATAATGATCGAAGACGGCCTGAGCGGTCTGATTACCGTCCGCACCCATCTCGACTGTTCATTTGCCTGGCGGGAGTCGGAGCGCACGGACTGACACCGCGTCAGGGACGCACGATGTGTATAACGCATCCCGCTGAATTATCCCATCTCCCATGAATTCGCAGGGTGCGTTCCGCGCACCGACCGGGGCCACAACAATAAGAAACACCTGTAGGAGAGCCCCGCGGGCGCGATAAGCCATACAGACAACCGGGATTCGATCGCACCTGCCAAGCGCTCCTGAACCAATACCCATCCAAAGCCCGCGAAAAAATATTCTGAAACATCGCCGACCTGATGGTGCGTATAAAGAAACCTGCAGAATTTGTTACCAGATGAAGGGAAACGAAGAAATGCGTGTTATGACTTTTTTCGCTTACGACGCCCGGGCAGCTTGTAGCTGACGATAGTCTCGCAGAAATCCGCGCATGGGATGGCGTCGACGGAACCGAAACCTTCGGCCGCGGCGGCCACCAGGCTGTCGATATCCTCAACGGTTGATCCCGGTCCGGTTGAAGAACCCAGACTGTGCTGCAGGCCGAGCAGCCCGCCGTACTGGATCTTGACCAGCACACTGTGCGGCATCTTCAGCAAGTCATCCTCCACGCCGAACTCCGGCAGGGCGACATCCTTGAGACGCTGGAAAAACCGCTGGCAGCGTGCGTGGGCAGCCTCAGCCGCACAGGCGATCTCAGCGCCGCCGCGGCGTACGATCGGCCTGGCGTTGGTGCAGGCGAAATCCTCCTGTACCAGGGTCGAACTGAACGGGCAGATAAGTTCACTCATGACGGCACTTCCGGTTGCTATCCAGGCGGCCGATTCAGACCCGGAGTTCAGATGGCATTCGCCTGGTTTGCAGCTTGACGATGTATGGGTAATCATCATGCCTACTCTTATTAAGTGCAAGGTGCAGCAGCCATGAACAAGCCAGGAATCGTTACCGCGGTACCCAAGCGACGCTATAAATACGGTGAATTCAGTATGGTCATCCTCGGTGACATAGAAAGCAATGACGATAAAAAATACCATTATATCATGGCGGTTATCCGGGGTGCCGATCCTGAGCCGGGTATCTACATAACCGCGGAGCATGACCGCCCGGCATTACAGGGACGCAGTGAGTATAATATGAGTATTGTCATGCAGGATGGTGCCGAGGTGATCGGCTCATCAGGCGACTGGCATGATCTCGATGCGTTTGCCAATGAGGCCCTGGGGATTGTGGGTCAGCTACTCAATCTCAGTGACGAGGAACCCTACAGGCTTATGTAGACCCGGGCATGAATCTGAAGTCGGACAAGCGGCCAATGGCCTTGCTGGTAATATTCACCCTGATATGGCCCTCACTTGTCCAGGCCTTCTTCTGTTTCTCGGTCGGTGCGGGTACCGGCGGCAAGCATCGCAATCGTCATTACTCAGCGCCATACCCGCCTTCGACCTTTGGCGCAGTCGCCTATCCGTCGTTCAATTACAGTCCGATTCGATACAGTCCGGTGCGGCAGGAACAGCCATCACAAAAACTTGTGCCGGTGGCGCCGGTTTCCAGTTCTGACCTGATGATAGAGGCAACTCCGGCTGAACCGGGCGGCAGTCCGGTCAAACAGCAGATCTTCGAGTGAAGCTGTCTACTTGACGATGTTCAGCGGTGTCAGGGTGGTGCGACTCTCGAGCATTTGCATGAATTCCTCCTCCGGCACGGGTGCGCTGAAAAGATGCCCCTGGATGACATAAATACCCTGTTGTCTGAAGAAGTTCATTTGCTTGATATTTTCGACACCTTCCGCGACAAGTGACAGGTCCAGGCTGTTGGCCATGGCAATGATGGCCTGTGCGATCGACATATCACCCATGCTGTCAGGAATGTTTTTGACAAACGACTGGCCGATCTTGATGGTGTCGATTGGCAGGGTGTGCAGGTGACTGAGCGAGGAATAACCGGTTCCGAAGTCATCAAGCGAGATGGATATCCCCAGTTTCTTGAGTTTTTCCAGGGTCAGGGTTGCGCTGTCCAGATTCTGTATGGCCACGCTCTCGGTGATCTCGAAATCGACACTGTAGGAGCTGACCTGGAATTCGTCGATTGCCTGCTCGACAACACTGATCAGTCCGGGGCGGGATAACTGTGTAGGCGACAGGTTGACGGCAATCCGCAGCCTGGGATGACCGGTATCATTCCAGTTCCTGAGTTTCCCGAAGGCGCTCCTGATCACCCACTCGCCTATGGGCACGATGAGTCCGGTGTCCTCGGCAATAGGTATGAATTCCGCGGGAGGGATGATGCCCATGGTCGGATGGTTCCATAGGATCAGGGCCTCGGCACCAAGGATCGTGTTCTTGCGGGTGTCCACAATGGGCTGATAAAGGAGCTCGAACTGATGTTTGTCGAGCGCTTTCCTCAGGTCGGTTTCAAGCATCAGGCGCTTGCGTGATTCCTCATTCATCTCGGCCGTGTAATACACCAGCCTGTTGCGTCCCAATCCCTTGGCGCGGTACATGCTGATGTCGGCGCTCTTGATGAGCGCATCCGTTGTTTTGCCGTCGTAGGGATAGATGCTGACACCGATACTGGTGGTTACATTCAATTCATAGCCGTCGCAGATGACGGGTTCGTTCAGGGCATCAATGATGCGTTTACCGATATAGCCTGCATCCGAGGTCTTCTCGATAGTCGGCAAGAGCACCATGAACTCGTCGCCACCCAGGCGCGCGACGGTGTCGTCCTCGCGGATGCAGCTCTCCAGGCGCTTGGCCACGACCTTCAGCAGCTGGTCGCCTATGGCATGTCCAAGCGAGTCGTTGATGATCTTGAAGCGGTCAAGATCAAGGAACAGCAGACCCGCAAGTGAATTTTCCCTATGCGCGTGAGAAAGGCCGATGCCGATCCTGTCGATCAGCAGGGAACGATTGGGCAGTCCGGTCAATGCATCATGATGGGCGTGATATTCCATCTTGCCGGCAATTTGTTCGGCCTCATGCTTGGCGGCCTCCAGCTCCCTGTTCGCCAGTTCAAGGTCAGCTGTTCGCCTGGTGACCAGATGCTCGAGTTCCGAGCGGTGTAATTCAAGTTCCTTGTCGCGGACCTGGATCTGTTCGAGCATCTCGTTGAAGTCACACATCAGGTTGCCAACTTCGTCCTTGCTATCGCATTCAAGGCGCAAGGAATAGTTCTTCTCTGTCGTGATTTTCCTGGCAATATCCGAGAGCAGTAGCAGGGGATCGGTAATGATGTGCTGCATCCTCTCGCTCAGAAGGAAGGAGAGCAGCAGGGAAGCGAACAATACCAGCAGGGCCACGATGACATGCCATGACAGGTGATCATGAATCTGCTTGATATCCGAGCGCAGGTGGACATGGCCGACGTGTACACCCTCGTGAGTGATCGTGTTACTGATATCAATGAAATTCTTCCAGAAAAGGGTATTGTCAGCATTTGAATGCAATTCCGGAGTCTTGTGCTCCATGCCCGGCTTTGTGTAGGTTGCGAATTGCTCGTAGTCAGGGCCATAGATCGTGGCGGCCAGGATATTATCCTGGTATTTCAGGAACTCGAGTGTTTCTTCTGCCGCGATATTGTCCCTGAACAAGATCGCGGCCTTGCTGTTCGCGGCAATGATCTCGGCCATGGTTTGCAGGTTGTTGACGGCAAACTGGCGTGCATTGGTCCTTTCGGTGAAGGTGAATACCGATACGGCAAGGGTGAGAGACACCAGGCTGACAAGCATGATGATCAGCGTGATCTTGCGTCGTATCGAGATGTTCCGGAGCAGCTTCATCGCGCTGTCACCTTTTCTTCCCGAATGATGGTGGCGAGGGACAGCAGCTTCGAACTGATCTTCAGACCCGCTTGCTCGGCGGCATCCACGTTGATGTCGAAACGCACCTTGTTGTCTACGAGCTTTAACCGGATGATGCCGCCATGCAAGGTGAAGTCATCGATGTCGCTGACGGTAAGCACCGGTTTTCCGGTGAGCCACCCCAGCGTTTCCTCGATGCGCCCGGTTTCAGACTCACTGATAAATGCCAGCTGGCATGACTGCATGCTTTCCCCGGCTGCCAGTCGGCTGACCTTCAGTGGTACCCCATTCACCTTTTTACCCGAAAGTGAATCGAGCGCTCCCTCGAAGGGATCATGGCCGAGCACGCATAATCGGAACTGGGCGTTGTCTTGCAGCGCCATTTCCGGCCAGCTGGTGAAGCTGGAAAAGTTGTAGAGAAAGGCGGCCTTGATACGGTATTCGTTATCTGCCTGCTCATCGCCCAGGCTCGCACTGCCGTGGAGGAGCAGCAGGGAAAGCAACAGGCCGTGTGTCACCCGTCTAATACACCCGGTCATCCCGGGGTCATCCCGGGTGCAAGCTGTCTGTATTCGCACTCCGGGCACGATCAGAACTCCCAGACGCTCTTGACGTAGATGCTGCGTTCAACACCCGTTGGCCGGGTTGCGATGAAATCCGGGAGGAACTCGGGATGTTCGCTGTCCAGCAGGTTCTGGCCTGTCAGCGAGATCTCCAGGCCACTGCGCGGTTTCCATCCCAGATTCAGGTCCAGTTCCGTGTAGCCGTCGACATCCACCCCGTTGACGCTGATGTCGTCCACATGGCGCAGGGTTGCATCGAGCGCCAGACCCCTGCCCAGATCGAATGAAGACCTGACCATGGCCTGGTGTTGCGGGCAGCTGTCTTCACTGCGCTCTGCAGCAGAGTCGCGGCTGTCGCCGGTGAGATGCAGTGAGGTATTGAGATAGCTGTAGCTTGCGTGCAGGTCCCAGCCCCGCCGTACCCTGAAGCGGGCTGCGAGTTCGATACCGTGGGTCTCACCCTCCATGTGGTTATCGAATGCCAGCAGGATAGCGGCTGGCGACATGCTGATCGGGTCCAGCGTGCGCAGCTCGTCGTATTCATTGTAGAAGGCCGCCACGTCGATCGACCACCGGTTACCGTCATTGATGCGATACCCCAGTTCATAGGCCGTTAGATTTTCCGAGTTGAACTGTGTATTGCCCGTGGCATACAGCGGTACGCCCGGGTCCTCTGCCGGTGCAGGCAGGAGTCGCAGGCTGACATCGTGCTCACCGCGAGATGGGGTGCGCACGGCACGGGAAACGGCGCCCCAGACAGTGCGTCTTTCATCCACCAGCCAGCTGAAGCGCAGGTTCGGCTGGACTTCGGTACCGCTGAAGTCGTTGTGTTCGAACTTGGAGCCGACAGTGAGGCGCAGATCGGATGTCAGGCTGATTTCGTCCTGGATGAAGGCACTGAACAGGTTCACATTGCGCCCTGACGGATCGAGACTGAAACCGGGATTGTTCCTGGTGGTATCGCGGATGTGACGAAAGCCGATCCCCCACACGATATCGTGAGTCCTGGCGAGTCGAAGGTTATGCTGAAAGTCGATATCCAGGATATCGCGGTCTTCGTACAAAACGATCTCGTCGCGTTTGACGTGATCGATATAGGCCTGCAATGCGAATCCTGTGTCATCCTGCGCTGCCCGTTGCCAGCGGAACAGCAGGTTGCCACCGGATAATTCGGTGTCACCGATAAATGTCCCGGGTGGATAGTTCATTGGCCCGGTCGCGATATTCACCAGTTCACCGGCCTTGCCCTGATAGTAGTCACCCTGCAGGGTGAAGGAATCACGTGTGCCCCGGTCCCAGTCCGAGCGGAAGCCGATTTGTCCGAGTTCCCAGTCATCGTGGGCCCCGAGTGGATTGCTGCCTTCATCCCGGCTGGAGTATTTCGCATAAACCCGGTAGTCCGCGCCGTTATCCAGCCTGCCGCCGTGACGTACGCTACCGAAGCCGCGTTCCTCGTTGCCGGCGCCGGCCGTGACCAGGGTTCCCCGGGTATCGCCCGCCTGCCGGGTGATGATGTTGATTACGCCGTTCACGGCGTTGGCACCCCAGAGGGTGCCGCCGGGGCCGCGGATCACCTCGATGCGCTCGATGTCTTCCAGGGGGACGTCATGCGACTCCCAGTAGACGCCGGCGAACAACGGGGTGTAGACACTGCGCCCGTCGATCAGCACCAGCAGCTTGTTGGCGAAGCGGCTGTTGAAGCCGCGCGCGGTAATGGCCCACTTGTTGGCATCGATGCGTGCCACCTGCAGACCGGGGACACGGCGCAGGGCATCGGGCAGGCTGTTCACGCCCCAGCGGCGCAGGTCCTCATTGCTGATCACGAAAATCGCGGCGGCGGCCTCGGAGTGCTTCTGGGGTTTTTTGCTGACAGAGGTCACCTCGATGTCCATCAGGGCCTCGAGGCTCATCGCGATGAGGTCATCGGGCGGGGTATCCGTTCCGGCATGCACCGGCAGCGATGCCACCAGGAGCGCCAGCAGGCCCAGAAATGCCCTGCCGGCATGGTGGAACGGCCGGGTCAGACGGATTCCCCTGGTCGCATAAACGGCCGTGCCGCTAGCGCAGTGGGTCCCGACCCCGCAGGTCAGTTCGATCAAAATCCTGTTTGTCTTGATGTTTTGGATTGTGGATTTCCCGTAAACAATGGCCCCGCTGTGCCGGGGCGCCGCCTGCCCGCGCTCCCGTGTCGGTGCTGATTAGGCTATCGGCTGAAGAGGTCGCTTCTTGAGCGGGCGCATGCAAATAAAATACATAAATATCAGTAAGATATATGGATTTCGTCGAGGGTCGTGATTGCCGCGCCTGCGCGGGCGGCTGGGTCCCCGGCGGATAGCCGCTGAGTCGAATTTGCGGGTGGCCGGGCTGCGCGTGGGCCTGGCGCCCCGGGGCCGGGGCCGGGGCAACAACGGGAATATTATTATTTGACAATAAATATCAATCAGATAGGATCGTCCAAGGGGAGATGTTTATGGTGTAAACATAGCTTGGCGGGGCATGCAAATGACAGGGCACAGTACAACCGGGCACTACCATCACGGGGATCTCAGGAATGCCCTGTTGCAGGCCGCCGGGAAGTTGCTGCGGGAACAGGGCATCGTCGGCTTCAGCCTGCGGGATGTTGCCAGGGCCGCCGGTGTCAGTCACGCCGCCCCCTATCGGCACTTCAGGGACAAGGCGGCGCTGTTGCGGGCCTTGTCCGGACTGGGCTTCGAACACCTGCATGCGGCACTGACGGAGGCAGCCGCAAGCAGGCGGGGACCGGAGCAGATCCTGATCGAGGTGACACGGGTCTACGTGCACACGGTGATGCAGAATCCCGGCATGACCCGGCTGATGTTCGGCACTGTCATCAGCGCAGAGGGCGATGCCGGTAATGCACCGGCAGCGTCATCGATCCTGGAGGTGTTCCTCGGGATCATCAAGGCGGGATTTGCCGTCGGCGCCTTTCGCGACCGCGACCCTCGGGAGCTGGCGCTGGTGGCGTGGTCGACGATGCACGGCCTGGCCATGCTGGCGGTTGGCGAGGTAGTGGATGCCAAGTATAAGGATATGAAGGAGCTGGATGCATTGGCACGCACTGTTGCCGAAAATGTTATCTATGGAATTTCCAGGTCATGAGACCGCTCCGCCTTGCCTGTAGGGATTATCTGAAAGCCTTGTAAGGGGGTCTGTGCATGCTTGTATCTGCGCATGTCGGTTTCTACACTCGGGACAGCTAGGGGCATCAGCTGTCGTAGTGGAAAGATCCGGGAATCAATTCAGGAGCGCAGGGAATGGCGCAAACCCGCAACACGCAAGATCACCGTGACACCGGGCTGGAATGTCTGGTGCTCGTGGCGCGTTTGCATGGTCTGGCTGCTGAGGTCGACAGGCTCCGCCATGAATTTTCCGTGGCAGGCCGGTCACTCGATTCCGATACACTGGTTCGTGCCGCAAACTATCTGGGCCTGAAGGCAAAAAAGATCAGCAGTAACCAGCAGCGCCTGGCACGGACTGCACTGCCGGTGATAGCGCGCCACCGGGACGGGCATTACTTCATCATCGCACGGGTGAATGAGGGAGATGTGCTGTTGAGGGACCCCCTGTGGCCCGACGTACAGACCCTGCCTGTGAGTGAGTTCGCTGGCCTGTGGTCAGGGGAACTGGTGCTGATTACGCGCCGCGCGCAGCAGGCCACCGCAGCCGGTCACTTCGGTTTCGGCTGGTTCGTGGCCGCCATGCTGCGCTACCGGTCCCTGCTGGCAGAAGTCCTGGTGGCCTCCTTCTTCATCCAGCTGCTGGCCCTGGTGACGCCGCTGTTCTTCCAGGTTGTGATCGACAAGGTGCTGGTGCATCAGGGCCTGTCCACGCTGGATGTGCTCGCCGGAGGGCTGCTGGTGGTGTCGGTGTTCGAGGTAACCCTGGGTGGCCTGAGGACCTATGTGTTTTCGCACACCACGAATCGTATCGACGTGGAGCTGGGAGGGCGCCTGTACCGTCATCTGCTGGCCCTGCCGCTGGCCTATTTTGAGTCACGCCGCGTCGGGGATTCGGTTGCGCGCGTACGTGAACTCGAAAATATCAGGAATTTCATCACCGGCGCGGCACTGACAGTAGTCGTTGATCTGGTATTCACGGTCGTTTTCCTGGCAGTCATGTATTTCTACAGCCCGCTGCTGACTCTGGTGGTGCTGGCCACATTTCCGGCCTACCTCCTGCTCTCGATCCTTGTGACACCGGTGTTGCGTGCGCGCCTGCAGGAAAAATTCAACCGCGGGGCCGAGAACCAGGCCTTTCTGGTAGAGACACTCAGCGGGATGGAGACACTCAAGGCGTCCGCGGTTGAGCCGCAATCCCGCAGGCGCTGGGAGGAACAACTGGCGGCGTATGTCCAGGCCAGTTTCCGTTCGGCAAACCTGGGAAATATTGCCGGGCAGTCGGCCGGGCTGATCAACAAGTTCATGACCATCATGATTCTCTGGTGTGGTGCGCATGCGGTCATCAGTGGCGAGTTGAGCGTAGGCCAGCTGATCGCCTTCAATATGTTTGCCGCTCGTGTCAGTGCGCCGGTATTGCGCCTGGTACAGCTATGGCAGGATTTCCAGCAGGCCTCCGTGTCGGTGCGTCGGCTTGGCGATATCCTCAATACGCCGACAGAACCCGTTTATGACAGAAACCGCACTGCCTTGCCAGGCCTGAAAGGTCGCATACAGTTTGACAATGTCTCGTTCAGTTACCAGCCGCAGGGCCGGGAGATATTGCGGCAATTGTCACTTGAAATAAGCCCGGGTCAGGTGGTCGGCATTGTCGGACGATCGGGCTCGGGCAAGAGTACCCTGGCGCGCCTGGTCCAGCGGCTGCACGTCCCGGATAGTGGCCGCGTACGGGTTGATGGTGTGGACCTGGCGATGGTCGACGTGACCTGGCTGCGGCACCAGATCGGGGTTGTGCTCCAGGAGAACGTCCTGTTTAACAGGACAATCCGTGAGAATATCGCCCTGCGTGATCCCGGGATGCCCCTGGAGCAGGTCATCCGTGCGGCACGCCTCGCCGGGGCGCACAACTTTATCCTCGAGCTGTCAGAAGGCTATGACACCCTGGTGGGAGAACAGGGCAGCAACCTCTCCGGCGGTCAGCGCCAGCGTATTGCGATAGCCCGCGCCCTGGTCACCAATCCGCGCATCCTGATTTTCGACGAGGCGACCAGCGCGCTCGATTACGAGTCGGAGCAGGCGGTGCAGGAGAACATGGCCGCGATCACCAGGGGACGTACGGTCATCATTATTGCCCATCGCCTGAGCGCCCTGCGCCACGTGGACCGGGTCGTGGTTATAGACCAGGGACGCATCGTGGAAGAGGGCGGGCATGAATCGCTGCTCAAGGCTGGCCGGTATTATGCGGACATGCATGCCCGGCAGTCCGGCTGGTCAAACGTTGCACTGGAGACAGGGACCTGATTCCTGCCATGGCTATCTTCATTCACTCTCGCCGCGTTACCGAGCAGGATTTCCTGCCAGCCGTTCTCGAAGTGATGGAGAAGCCGCCTTCACCGGCGGGTCGGGCGGTTATCTGGGCGGTAATGCTGTTCTGTGTACTGGCCCTGATATGGGCCTTCATGGGCAAGGTCGATATCGTGCTGGTCGCATCCGGCCAGCTTGTACCTTCCGGACGTATCAAGGCGGTGCAGGCCGCGCAACTGGGAATCGTCCGTCATCTTCATGTGGCGGAGGGTCAGCGTGTGATGGCTGGCGAGAAGCTGCTCGAACTCGATCCCTCGGTAACGCAGGCCGACCAGGCGCGGATAGCAGAGACGCTGCAGGCACTGACACTGGAGCGCAAGCGCCTGACGCTATTTTCGGATTTGTTGAGCAAGGGCACTGAAAAACAAGAACCGTTCACGGACATGGAATCGGGGAGGCCTGATGATAGGCAGACATATGCCGGCCCGATGGCATTGCAGCAGCAGATCCTTGTTAGCCAGTGGTCGGAATTTCAGGCCCTGAAGATCGGTGCGGAGAAAGAGCTTGAGGGAAACCTGGCGGAACAGAACGGGGTGCGCGCCGGCCTGGACAAGCTGCGCGCCATTCTGCCGCTGGTCAGTGAGCGTGTTGCAGCAACCAGGAAACTGGTTGACCAGGACCTGGCCCCGCGAATGCGCTGGAGTGAGCTGGAGCAGCAGCGGGTCGAGACGAAGAAGGAAATCGACATACTCGAATACCGTGAGCTGCAGTTGCAGTCAATTGCAGACAGAATACGGCAGGAATATGCAGGGCAGGAGGCGCGGCTTCTGAAAACCACACATGCAAGGCTGGCCGAGCTGGACAAGGAAATCGCCGGCCTGGAACAGGAACTGGCCAAGGCCGGGGTGCTGATGCGCCGCCAGCAACTGACGGCGCCGGTTTCAGGTAGCGTTCATCGCCTGGCGGTCCATACCATCGGGGGCGTGGTCAAACCGGCCGAGCCGCTCATGTACATTGTGCCGGATGAGGCCGGGCTCGAGGTGGAGGCCTGGGTCAGAAACAGGGATATTGGTTTTGTCGACAATGGCCAGGAAACGGAGATCAAGGTCGACACCTTCCCGTTTACCCGCTACGGGACGATTCCGGGCAGGGTCGCCAGCGTGAGCCAGGATGCCGTCACGGACGCTGAGCATGGCCTCGTCTACCGCGCGAAAATTATCCTGGAGCGTTCGACTATCGAGGTTGGGGAGCGGATGGTCGCGCTGGCGCCGGGGATGGCAGTGACCGCCGAGTTGAAGACGGGCAGGCGCAGGTTGATTGAATTCCTGGTAAGCCCGTTGCTGCGCTACAAGAACGAATTTGCACGGGAGCGCTAGAGATGCGCGCACATCATAGACATCCGGTCAGTTTGCCGAAGGCGTTATCGCAATGATCGGGATTATCTTCTTCGGAATAATCCTGCTGTACCTGGTGTTCGGGTTCTTTCTGTATGGCTATATCAGGGGATGGGGGCCAAGTCGGAGGAAGGCGCTGATCATCACCCTGGTGCTGATGATCGGTGCGCCCTTCGGAGACGTGATCCCCGGAAAGCTGTATCTGGCCTATGTTTGCCAGAAGGAGGGAGGCATTCGAATCAACAGTCGGGCGAATGTATCTGGCTATCTTGCGCTGGATGATTATTCATTTGGATGTGGAGGTGGTTGCATTCAGATGTTGAGGTCCTGGAATGAAGCTGGTAAGCCAATGTTTATCGAGGTGTTTGTCGAATATCCGAGAGAGCATAATTTTGTCGATGAGCCCGGGTACTACCGATTCGAGTTGGTAAAGCGCGCATCTGGAGTTTGCGCATTGCACGATGCACTGGCCAGAAAATATTCAATTCGATTTAGTCACTATGTGGTCCCTGATGGTTATTGCGTATCTTCAAAACGCCTTAGTGAAATAAGTGCACATTATTCTGTTGAAGCACGGGCGCGTGACCGACATGTTTCGGATTTATTCGGCGTGGTTGCAGATCACTCATATATACGGAAGATTGCTTCAGGTGAGGTGATAGCCAGCGCAACCAGGGTTACCCATCTGGGAGGGTGGTTGAGAAGGTCAATTTCTAAGGCAATTGCAGTAGGTAAGCCGTCTCAATGTCCGCGAGATATGACGTATGCCCTGGGGTCAAGGTTGATGGAGATGGTATTTGAATAGATAAACACTAACACAAGGAGCGTGTTATGAAGACAAGCATAGAAGAATACTATTGGGGTTCCTTTCTAAGTCAGGCCGCATACGGTGATTATTCAAATATTACCTATGATCCTAGTGGGTTTGGTAATGATGATGATGTCAAAACGGCGCTGATGGAGCAGGGTTCCGGTGAACCGGAATTCACAGGTGAACAGGCGGATACCTTCCAGGATAGATTCAAGCTGGTTGCACCCTACTACGATCCAGACACAGGATTCAGGGCGGCCCTGTTTCTCGATAATGAAACCAGTGAATATTCCCTGGCCATCGCGGGAACAGAAGCAGATGAGGCACTGCTCGACATTGTATTCGCCGATATCCTCGGGATCGCCTATACAGGCCAGGCCTCGGGCCAGATCGCGTCGATGTTCACCTTCTACGACCAGCTGGTCACAACAGGCGTATTGACCACTGACACCCGGATCAATGTGACCGGCCATTCCCTCGGCGGACATCTCGCCACCATCTTCGCCATATACAGGCCCCTGGCAATCAACCAGGTCACTACATACAACGGCGCCGGTACCGGCGATGGCGATGCCGGGGCGGTGCAGGTCCAGCTGGACGAGATCCTCGGTGACCTGCAGGACAGTTTGTCCGGCGGCTCGCTCGAGCATGAGCGGATAACGAATATCTATGCGGACACGGGCCCGGAGCTGGTGGCCGGCCTGGGCGTGCTCTATGGCAGTGTCCAGCCCATGTATATCGAGGATAACGGGCCGCTTGATAACCATTCCATTAAATACCTGTCAGATGCCCTGGCCGTGCATCGCCTGTTCGAGCAGCTGCAGGGCGATATATCGATAGGTACCGTGTCGAGCATATTGCAGGCCAGCGTATCGGTAACAGCCGAGCATTCCAGTCTCGAGGAGACCCTGAACTCCGTGGCGCGTTTGTTTGGCCAGACATTGAGCTGGAGTGCCGGGGATGCGGACCAGTACCGGAATGATCTTTACGCGAATATCAGTGCGCTTGAGACCGTCATTGCGCCCGCTGCCGGGGGCCTGGTGGTGACCGGTCTGGTCGGTCAGGATGCCAGTACCCTCCTGGCGCTTGCCAATCCCGCTGTGGACGGTGCCATTGAATTTCGCTATGCCATCCAGGAGCTCAATCCCTTTGCTGTCAGCGGGGATGCCAGCCTCTACGCAGCTGTCTCGGTAGACGGTTATCTGGACTGGGAGCGTTTCAGCCTGGATTACTGGCATGACCGCTCCTCCCTGCTTTACTGGAAGACCCGGTCAAACACCGCGGACCCACTGGTGCGCGGCCAGGGAAATGACTACTACAATGTCTGGGTCCTGCCGGAATTCAATGAACCGGTGCTATACCGGGATATGCGTTCAGGTTACGAGGTGCGGCTCGGCAACACCTCGATCATCCTGACTATGAATGAAGATGACTTCCGGAAAGTCATTTTCGGTGAATTCACCGGTGCCGTGCCGATCACCGGGGGAGGAAAGGCAGACAGGCTGTACGGAGGCTCGCTGAATGATGTCCTTTCCGGGGGTGAAGGCAACGATTATCTGGAGGGCGGCAGCGGGGATGACCGGCTGGAGGGTGGGGCCGGTGGTGATATCCTGCATGGCGGTACAGGTTACGACGATTACGTCTTCAATCCCGGTGACGGGCTGGATTTTATTTTCGATTCCGACGGCGCGGGGAAGATCAGCTACGATGGCGTCACCCTGTCCGGGGCCAGCGAGGCCTCGCCCAATGTATTTCCAAGCGATGACGGCCGGTTCACCTATCTGTTCGATTTGTCGACCGGAAGTCCCGGCACCCTGGTAATCCAGGGGCTGGACGGCAACCTGGTGGTCAATGAGTTCAGTGACGGTGAACTGGGTATCTCGCTCACACCTGATCAGCCGCCCCTGGATCCGCCGCCGGCCACCGCCCGGCAAATTGTCGGTGACTTCGAGCCCTACGATTTCGACCCGGGGGCCGATACTGAATACCGCTATGATGACCTGGGTAACCTGGTGCTGAACCTGGCACGGCCGGCCTCTACGGCAGACTATCTCAGGGGGAGCAGCGGAAACGACCATATCATCGCCGGACAGAATGACGATGTACTGTATGGCCTGGCCGGTGATGATCATATCGAGGGCGGCAGTGATCGCGACAGGCTCTTTGGGGATGCCGGCCAGGACCTTCTCGAGGGCGGCAGCGGCACGGACCTGATAGCCGGCGGCGCGGGTGATGACCGGCTGTTTGCAGATACAGGCGCAGACTGGCCAGCGGCGTTCGACTCCGGGACTACGCCGGCCGGACCGGATGCCGACTGGCTTTCCGGTGGCGACGGCGCTGACCTGCTGGTGGGTTCAAGCGGTGACAACGGTCTCGCCGGGGGTGCCGGCAGTGACCTGATCATTGGTGGGGCCGGCAACGACAACCTCTTCGGCGATGCCGACTGGCTGGCCACCGACTTCGGCTGGTCCTACTCCACGCAGGGGGGCACGCGCGTGTTCACGCCGGTCACCGGGGAGGAAGATCCGCCCGGCGGTGATGCCGATACCCTCTACGGTGGTGGGGGCGACGACTTCATCCATGGCCAGGCGGGCGATGACGTCATATTCGGAAATGAGGGCGATGACTACCTGGTAGGCAACAGCGGTGCAGACAGCCTGTACGGCGGCGATGAGAATGACGAGCTCTTCGGTGACGACAGTGACACGGAATTCGGCCTGCACGGCAACGACCTGATGGACGGCGGGGCCGGGGATGACTACCTGGTCGGGCATGCCGGTGCTGACACGATCGAGGGTGGCGCCGGGGACGATATTCTGTTCGGTGACGCCGACAGCTCGCAGATACCACTGGAATGGCACGCTGATGACCGGCTCTCGGGCGGTGAGGGCAATGATACTCTCTACGGTCACGGGGGCGCGGATACGCTGCGGGGTGGGAGCGGCGAGGACATGCTTGCCGGTCACGAAGGCAATGATACCCTGCGCGGTGGTGCCGGAGCTGACCGTCTCTATGGTGGTGAAGGTGCCGATGTGGCCTATGGTGAGGACGGTGATGACCTGGTATCGGGAAATGCCGGCAGTGACCACCTGAATGGCGGCGCCGGCGCTGACGAGCTGTTCGGTGGTGACGGCAACGACACCCTGATCGGCGGTGATGACGATGACGCCCTGTATGCCAATGCGGGGGATGATGTGCTCCTGGGGGGTACGGGTAACGACCTGTTGCAGGGAGGCGATGGCAGGGACACGCTGGCAGGTGGCACCGGTGATGACGGTGTCTTCGGTGGTGCCGGTGATGATACCTACCTTTACAGTCTCGGTGATGGGGTTGATGTCATCGGGGATGCCTCGGGTACGGATAGCGTCCGCTTCGGTACCGGTATCGAACCGGGCTCCGCATCGATTGTTCTTTCCAGCGGCCACCTCATCTTTCAGTTCAGCGCGACGGATGTCCTCTATGTCCGGGACAATGCCATCGAGCGTTATGTGTACTCCGACGGTGAGACGCTCGTGCCGGAGCAGGTCCTGGAGCATGCGGTGTATCTCAATGGCGGGCCCGGTGCCGATGTCATTCAGGGTACAGATACCGATGATGTATTCCTCATGGGCAGTGGTGATGATCACTACACGGGCAGGGACGGTGATGATGTCTATGTCTACAACCCGGGCGACGGGCACGATGTTATTGTGGATACGGCGGGTGCGGTCGATGCGCTGGTGCTGGGTCAGGGGATCGACCCGGCCGGCATGACGGTCAGCCAGTCGGGCCTGGACCTGCGGCTGCAGTTCTCCGCCACCGACAGCGTCACCGTCCAGGACTGGTTTGTGGGCCAGCGGATCGAGGTCTTCGACTTCTACAATGGCGTGCGGCTCGATGCATCCTCCCTTGAAGTGCTTGCAGGTGCACCCTCGTATGTCGGGGACGCCTCGCACGACATACTGGTGGGTGGACCCGGTGATGAAATCTTCCGGGGCGAGGGCGGCGACGACACCCTGATCGGTGGCGGTGGCGACGATGTCTATGTATATAACATCGGTGATGGCCTGGACCGGATCGAGACCACGGCCCTCGGCGCCAATGACCGACTGGTCTTGGGGGAGGGTATCGACCCCGTACACACCATTGCCCGGCTGCTGGACAGCGGCGATGAGGCGGTCCTCGAGATCCGTTTTCTGGATGCACTCGGGCGCATCACCGAGGGCCAGGGGCTCGACATCGTGACCCGGCCTGCGGGTGTGGTGCCCGATGAGGGTGCTGCCTACGGGGTGGAGTCGCTGGTGTTTGCCGATGGCAGCTCCCTTACCCCGGTTGAGCTGCTTGAGCGTTCCGTTAATCAGTCGCCGGCCTTGCTTGTTCCCCTGCAGGACCAGACTATCGATGAAGACAGTGCCTTCAGCTACCGCTTCGACGGCCATGCCTTCCAGGACCCGGATGTGACGGATCAACTCTTCTACGATGCCCGGCAGGCAGACGGGACTGCCCTGCCTGACTGGCTGTCCTTTAATCCCTACACGCGCGAGTTTTCGGGTACACCCGCCAACGGGGATGTCGGGATACTGGATATAACCGTCACTGCCATCGATGGTCGCGGTGCTTCAGTCGATGACGACTTCAGGATCACGATCCATAACACCAACGACGCACCGCTGGTCATTGCGCCCTTGGCGGACCAACTGGCCCGTGAAGGCGATGCCTACGCGTTCACCGTAGCGGCAGGCGCCATCATTGATCCCGATGCGGGTGATACTCTGCGCTTTACGGCGAGCCTGGCGGATGGCCAGGCGCTCCCGGACTGGCTCGCCTTTGATGCCAGCAGCATGACCTTTTCGGGTATACCGGGCGAGTCGGATATCGGGGTGCAGGCTATTACCCTGACGGCGACCGATGCCAGCGGCGCCAGGGTATCGGATGAGTTCCTGGTCGAGGTGCAGCCCGCGGAGCCGGAACCGCCCAATGTGATCACCGGAGACAGTGGGGCCGACTTCCTGGTTGGCACCGACGGGGTAGATCTCATCGATGCGGGCCGGGGTAATGACGTCATCCATGCCTATGCAGGCAATGATGTCATCGAGGCCGGGCGGGGCAGGGACATTATATTCGGCGGGAACGGGGATGATATGGCCGATGGCGGGAGTGGTAATGACGAACTGTCCGGGGAGAGCGGTAATGACACCCTGTACGGCGTTCGCGGTGATGATTCGCTTCTGGGTGGCGATGGTGATGACTGGCTGGATGGGGGGCAGGGAGATGACAGGCTACTGGGTGGGGCAGGTGATGACCGCCTTGCCGGCGGCGCTGCCGATGATTATCTGCAGGGGGGCGCCGGCAGTGACAGCTATGTCTTCGGTCGCGGTGATGCTGTCGATACGCTTGTCGATTACAGCGCCGGGGATGCCGGGACATCAACTGACCGGCTGTTGTTCGGCGAGGCCATCGCGCCCGAACAGCTCTGGTTCGAGCGCGACCGGGATGACCTGCGGGTGACCCTCATCGGGACGCGGGATGCGGTTATCGTGTCCGACTGGTATGCGGGCGAGGAGCACCAGGTCGAAGAGTTTCATACCGACGCTGGCGCTATCCTGACCAACACCCGGGTCGATCAGCTGGTCAATGCAATGGCCTCATTCAGAGAACCACGGTTCGGCGAGCTGAATCTGCCACCCGAGCTGCGGGAAGAACTCCAGCCGGTGATTGCACAGGCCTGGCAGGCGGCCTGAAAACAAACGGCGGCCAGATGGCCGCCGTTTGTTGTTTATTGTTGTAGTGAAGAATCAGGCTGCTTGCCTTCTCCGCGCTACAGCCACCAGGCCGATCAGGCCGGAGCCGAACAGCCAGACTGCGGCTGGTACGGGAATGGCGGTGTTAACGATATCAGTACTGACTACCGTCCCGTTGGCGGATTCGATTGAGAAACCGAAGAAGTTAAACGGTGTGTTGGTGTCAAGCCCGAGTTGACAGAGCAGCTCGCATGCTTTCGTGTCTGGACCCGTTCCAGCAAAGACCTGGTTTCCAAAGGTGTCTTCATAATACTCAAAGTCAGAGAAGTCACCCGATAACAAGAAGGTCGGATTAGCAACCAATTGATCGACGGTGCCAAAAATGGTGATTTGTGGTTCACCTACAGCACCCGTGTCAAAATTCAGGACGGCATTCACTTCGTAAACACCATTCCCCTGAGGTGCTCCATCTACAATGAGAGCACCAATCGGTATGTCTTCACCAACCACATTCATGTCGGCGTAAGTGATCGTACCTCCCGCCCCGGCAAGACCTGTTCCAAAGTCGATAACTGTGACTGCAGATGCGTTGGTCGAAACTACGGAGACCAACAAAGCAGCAATAAAGGTTGTTGTATTAATTAACTTTTTCAACTTGAACTCTCCTATTCTATGCTGGGTCACTTGACACTATTGTCAAACAAAGATCACCCATATTCCTTTGTATGTTAATTAATTATACAGATAACGCGCCAAAAAATTAACACTCTATAAAATACAGTAGGTTATGTTGCTCTTAATCTGTCTCCTGTTTTATAATGTGTAAAGAATTCCGACAGTATTCTTTAGGTATTTTAGAGGCATTCTAAGTGAATACATTAATATTTCAGTCGGTTATACAAATGATGTCCTATTGTTAAATCTTCTTAACACTCGAATGAGTCCATCCGAATGTGTTTCAAGAAGAGCTTTGAGAATATGGTCGGGGTGAGAGGATTTGAACCTCCGACCCCTGCCTCCCGAAGGCAGTGCTCTACCAGGCTGAGCTACACCCCGATTAATAGGTACGGTTTACGGTCCGCGAGGCTGTACAGCGCCTCCTTGTATGGCGATGCCGGCAGCGGGTCCAGTGCGGCGATCGCCAGACCGGCCTCCCGTTGCGCGGCCTGCGCAGTGTACGGGATGCCCCCGGTGGATTCAATGGCGGCGCAGACGTCAGCCATGTTGTCGTGACCGCCGTTTTCGATGGCCTTGCGCAGCAGCTCGCTCTGCTCCGGGGTGCCCGTGTTGATGGCGTGGATCAGGGGGAGGGTGGGCTTGCCCTCGGCCAGGTCGTCGCCCAGGTTCTTGCCGGTGTCCTCGGGGGAGGCACTGTAATCCAGGGCATCGTCGACCAGCTGGAAGGCGACGCCCAGGTGCATGCCGTAGGCGGCCAGGGCGGTTTCTGTGGCCTCAGGTTGCCCGCCGAGGATGGCGCCGATACGGGCGGCGGCCTCGAACAGCTTGGCGGTCTTGCGGCTCACCACTTCCAGGTAGCGTTGCTCGGTGGTCGCTGCATCATGGCAGTTGAGCAGCTGCAGCACTTCGCCCTCGGCGATGGTGTTGGTGGTGTGCGACATGATCTCCATGATGTGCATGTCGTCGGCCTCGACCATCATTTCGAAGGCGCGCGAATAAAGGAAATCGCCGACCAGTACCGCGGCCTCGTTGCCCCAGACGGCGTTGGCGGTCATGTTGCCGCGGCGCAGTTTCGAGGCGTCGACCACGTCGTCGTGCAGCAGGGTGGCGGTGTGGATGAACTCGATGACCGCGGCCAGGTTGATATGCTGGTCGCCCTGGTAGTGGCAGGCACGGGCCGCGAGCAGCACCAGCAGGGGACGCAGGCGCTTGCCGCCGCTGTTGATGATGTAGTGGGACAGCTGGTTGATCAGGGCCACATCGCTGGACAGGCGTGCCCGGATGAGCGCGTCCACGGCCTGAACGTCATCCTTTACGAGATCGCGGAGCGCATCGACGTCTATTGTAACTTTATGTATTTTAAGCACTTCGCTCATATCGGGTTGATATTTATGTTGATTTCACACTGGCCAGGCGGCAGTTTACGGAGCGCCCAATAGTCTAACGGTGTTAACCGGCGGGTGCCAGAAGGTATTTGATTGACCTCGGTGGGTGCAGTCATTAGAATGAGCGGCCTTTTTCTGAATACAGATGATGCACTTGGAGTTTCTGACATGTATGCGAAGCTGGACGCCGGTGAAGGTGATTCGGTGGAGTTCGACCAGGTCCTGATGGTGGGCGAGGGTAAAGACGTCAAGATCGGCACCCCCTACCTGGACGGCAGCCGGGTGACCGCTAAGGTCAAGGCCCACGGCCGCAACAAGAAGGTCGAAATCATCAAGTTCCGTCGTCGCAAGCACCACATGAAGCGCATGGGTCACCGCCAGGACTTCACGGAAGTGGAAATCACGGGCATCTCCTGAGACGCCAGGCGCAGAGAGGATTGATCAATGGCACATAAAAAGGCAGGCGGCAGTACACGTAACGGCCGCGATTCAGAATCCAAACGACTGGGCGTGAAGCGCTATGGCGGCGAAGCCGTGGTCGCGGGTAACATCCTGGTGCGCCAGCGTGGCACCCATTTCCACCCGGGCAGGAATGTCGGCTGCGGCAAGGACTACACCCTGTTCGCCAAGGCGGACGGCGAGGTCCGCTTCGTGCAGCGCGGTCCCAGGAAGCGGAAGTTTGTTGAAGTGGTTGCCGGCTGAACCTGACAACACACGCCAATCATCAAGCCCCGCCCTCGAGCGGGGTTTTTTGTTAGCGAGAATCTCACCGCAGAGGCGCAGAGAAAATATTTTTTGAAGGTCTGATAAATTCGTTATACCGAGGAGCGAAGTAACAAAGCAATCTGTAACGGATTGACTGCACTGTCAGAAGATTGCTTCGCTATGCTCGCAATCACATAACACCTCAATAACGCCGGGGTTCCTTCAGGGTACTGCAATGAAATTCGTCGACGAAGCCACTATCGAGGTCCGTGCCGGGGACGGCGGCAACGGCTGCGTCAGTTTCCGGCGCGAGAAATACATCCCCTTCGGCGGGCCGGACGGGGGCGATGGCGGGAATGGCGGCAGCGTCTACCTGCAGGCCGACAGCGGCATCAACACCCTGGTCGATTTCCGCCACAGTCGCCGATTCACGGCGCAGCGCGGCGGCAACGGCATGGGCCGGAATCGTACCGGCAAGTCGGGAGAGGACCTGGTGGTCAAGGTACCGGTCGGGACCATCGTGCACGAGGACGATACCGAAGAACTGATCGGTGAGTTGTTGCGTGATGACCAGCGCCTGCTGGTCGCCCAGGGCGGGTTCCATGGCCTCGGCAATACGCGCTTCAAGAGTTCGACCAATCGCACCCCGCGGCAGTCGAAACCCGGCACGCCGGGCGAACGCCGAAACCTGCGCCTGGAACTCAAGCTGCTGGCGGACGTGGGCCTGCTGGGCATGCCCAATGCCGGCAAGTCGACCCTGATTCGTGCGGTGTCATCGGCGCGGCCGAAGGTGGCCGACTACCCGTTCACGACCCTGTATCCCAACCTCGGCGTGGTCAGTGTGTCGGCGCACCACAGCTTCGTGATGGCCGATGTGCCGGGACTGATCGAGGGTGCCGCACAGGGTGCCGGACTGGGTATCCAGTTCCTCAAGCACCTGTCACGTACCCGCCTGCTGCTGCACCTGGTGGACATGGGCCCGATCGCCGACCCGGTGGAGGATGTGGTGACCATCATGGGCGAGCTCGCGGCCTTCAGCCCGGAGCTGGCGGGGCGGGCACGCTGGCTGGTACTGAACAAGGTCGACCTGTTGCCGCCGGGGGAACGGGAGCAGCGCTGCCGCGAGGTGGTGCAGGCGCTCGACTGGCAGGGCCCGGTGTTCGAGATCTCCGCGCTGAACCGGGGCGGTACCGACGCACTGGTCCACGCCGCGATGGATTTCATTGAACAGCAGGATACCTTGGCAGATGATGTAAAAGGCGGGTAATCTCTCTCCGGAAAGCGCCGCGTGGCGCACACATGAAAACGCATACCATGGCGGAAAAAATCAAGACTAGCGAGTGCCGGCGCTGGGTCATCAAGATCGGCAGTTCCCTGCTGACCAACGACGGCCGCGGCCTGGCCACCGATGCCATCGAGGGCTGGGTGGAACAGGTGGCGGCCCTGAAAAAGACCGGCCGTGAACTGCTGCTGGTCTCGTCGGGGGCCGTGGCCGAAGGTATGACACGGCTGGGCTGGACCCGGCGCCCGCATGCCCTGCATGAACTGCAGGCCGCGGCGGCGGTCGGGCAGATGGGCCTGATCCAGGCCTACGAGTCGCGCTTCCAGCGCTATGGCCTGCACACGGCGCAGGTGTTGCTGACCCATGATGACCTGGCCGATCGGCAGCGTTACCTGAATGCCCGCAGCACCCTGCGTTCCCTGCTCGGGCTGAACGTCATCCCCGTGGTCAACGAGAACGATACCGTGACCACCGACGAGATCCGCTTCGGCGACAACGACACCCTGGCCGCGCTGGTGGCCAACCTGGTGGAGGCCGACCTGCTGGTCCTGCTGACCGACCAGGCCGGGATGTACGAGAGCGACCCGCGCACCAATCCCGATGCGGCCCTGGTTGCCGAGGCACAGGCCGGTGATCCCGCGCTGGAGACCATGGCGGCCGGCAGCGGGAGTGCACTGGGGCGCGGAGGCATGCTGACCAAGGTGCGGGCGGCGGCGCTGGCCGCGCGTTCCGGGACCCTGACCGTGATCACGAATGGCCAGGAACCGGATGTCCTCCAGCGCATCGCCGCGGATGAAGCCGTGGGCACGCGCCTCTATCCGGCCCGGGTGCCACTGGCGGCGCGCAAGCAGTGGCTTGCGGGGCAACTCCAGGTCAAGGGCCACCTGACCGTGGACGAGGGTGCGATGAACGTATTGCGCAGCGCCGGCCGCAGCCTGTTGCCGGTGGGCGTTACCCGCGTGGAGGGTCGCTTCGAGCGCGGCGACCTGGTGGTGTGCCGCGGGCCAGACGGCAACGAGATTGCGCGTGGCCTGGTCAATTACAACGCCGCCGATTCAAGCAGGATCATCGGTCAGCCAAGCCAGCGGATCGAGGCGATCCTCGGTTATGTTGATGAACCTGAACTGATACACCGGGACAACCTGGTGCTGACGGGCTGAATGCAGGCACAAAAAAAGCCGGTCATCGACCGGCTTTTTTGAAGGCTGTGCGCCCTGCAATTACATATTGCGGATGTGCTGATTCAGGCGGCTCTTGTGGCGCGCGGCCTTGTTCTTGTGGATCAGCCCTTTCCCTACCGTACTGTCGATAACCGGTACGGCGGCGCTGTAGGCCTCTTTGGCGGCCGTGGAATCACCCGCCTCGATCGCGGTAATGACCTTCTTGATGGACGTGCGCATCCGGGAACGCTGACCGGCATTCCGCTGGCGGCTGTTTTCTGCCTGCTTTGCGCGTTTGCTTGCTTGTGCTGAGTTCGCCAAGAGACTGCTCCTGCCTAGGGTCGTTACAAAGACGGCGTATCATCCGGATTCCGGGCGGCTTTGTCAATCTGCGGCCGGCCCGGGCGGGCGGGCGATGCCGGCCATGGACCAGGAAGGGTGCACCGGCCGGGCACTGCTGATAAGCTTTTGTTTTCTCAGCGTCCTTTATACTTCAGCAATGATTCGAACCATCCACCGTCCTGGTCCCCCGGTCGCGACCCCGAACAAGTCCGCACATGCCCCGTAAGCTTCTGAAAAACACTGTAATTGTAGGTGCGATGACGCTGATCTCGCGGGTCCTCGGGCTGGTGCGGGATATTGTGCTGGCCGGGTTCGGTGCCAATGCCGGCATGGATGCCTTCTTCGTGGCCTTCAAGATCCCGAATTTCCTGCGCCGCCTGTTTGCCGAGGGGGCCTTCTCGCAGGCCTTCGTGCCGATCATCTCGGAATACAAGGAACAGCGCACGCACGCCGCCGTCCAGGACCTGATCAACAAGGTCGCCGGTACCCTGGGAGGTATCCTGTCGGTGGTCGCCGTGGTGGGGGTGCTGGCCAGCCCGGTGCTGATCACGATTTTCGCCCCGGGTTTTCTGTACCGCGATACAGCCCAGTTCGACCTGGCGGCGCAGATGCTGCGCCTGACCTTCCCCTACATCCTGTTCGTCTCGCTGGTGGCCTTTGCAGCGGGCATCCTCAATACCTTCGGCCGGTTCGCGGCGGCTTCGTTTGCGCCCGTTTGGCTGAACGTGGTGATGATCGGCGCCGCGTTGCTGGTCGCGCCGCGACTCGAGCAGCCGGTGCTGGCGCTGGCGGGCGGGGTATTCGTGGCCGGCGTGGTCCAGCTGCTGTTCCTGCTGCCAGCGCTGCAGCGCATCCGCCTCATGCCGCGGCCGCGCTGGGGTATCCGCGACGCGGGCGTGCGCCGCATTATGAAGCTGATGCTGCCGGGTATCCTGGGTTCCTCGGTGGCCCAGATCAACCTGCTGTTCGATACCCTGATCGCCTCCTTCCTGGTCGCCGGCAGCGTGAGCTGGCTCTATTATTCCGACCGCCTGGTGGAATTTCCGCTGGGCGTGTTCGCCATTGCCCTGTCGACGGTCATCCTCCCCAGCCTGTCGCGCAGTCATGCCAATGACTCCACCGACGAGTTTTCGGGCACCCTCGACTGGGGGCTGCGCCTGGTGCTGCTGATCGGGATCCCCTCGGCGCTGGGCCTGTTCATCCTGGCCCGGCCGATGATCACCTCCCTGTTCATGTACCGCGACTTCACCGCGGTCGATGTCGACATGGCCGGGCTGAGCCTGATGGCCTACGCCATCGGCCTGCCGGCCTTCATGCTGATCAAGGTGCTGGCGCCCGGTTTCTACTCGCGCAAGGACCCGCGCACCCCGGTGCGCATCGCCATCGTCGCCCTGGTAACCAACATGGTGCTCAATCTCGTGTTCGTCATCCCCATGGTGCGGCTGGGGATACCGGGACCGCACGCCGGGCTGGCCCTGGCGACCTCGGTCGCGGCCTATGTCAACGCCGGCCTGCTGTTTTGGGTCCTGTACCGCGACCGCTTCTACCGGCCGCGGCCGGGCTGGCGCCGGTTCGCCCTGCAGATGCTGCTGGCCGGCGGGGTGATGGTCGCGGTGCTGGTGTGGGGCATGCCGTCCCTGTCGGAGTGGATCGCGTGGGACGTGACCGGCCGGGTGGGGCAGCTGTCCCTCTGGGTGGCCATCGGTGCCCTGGTCTATCTTGCCGGCCTGCGTCTCGGCGGACTGCGCTGGTCGGCCTTCAGGCGCACCGGGCAGGCGTGATTGCATGGCCGAGTGCCTTATAATCGCCGCTTTTCCCGATCGCCCGGTTTAATTACATGGAACTGATTCGTGGTCTTCACAACCTGCGCCCGCGGCACCGCGGCTGTGCCGCCACCATCGGCAACTTCGACGGTGTGCACCTTGGCCACCAGGCGGTGCTGGGCCAGTTGTCGGAGCGGGCCGCGGCACTGAACCTGCCGACCGCGGTGATCACCTTCGAGCCGCAGCCGCGTGAATACTTCACGCCGGAGCTGGCGCCGCCCCGGCTGACGCGCTTCAGGGAGAAGGTCGAGGCCCTGCGCCGCTTCGGCGTGGACCGGCTGCTGTGCCTGCGTTTCGGCGACTACCTGGCCGGGCTGGATCCTGAAGAATTTATCCGCCTCATCCTGGTTGAAGGGCTGGGGGTGAAATACCTCGTGGTCGGCGATGACTTTCACTTCGGCAAGGACCGGGCCGGGAACTTTCAGATGCTGGTGCGCGCCGGCGAGGCGCACGGCTTCCAGGTGGTCAACATGCACACCTTCAATATCGACCACACGCGGGTCAGCAGCACGCGCATACGCGAGGCCCTGGACGCGGGCAACTTCGATATGGCCGAGTCCCTGCTCGGGCGTCCCTTCCGGATGAGCGGCCGGGTTGCCCACGGCGACAAGCGTGGGCGCACCATCGGCTTCCCGACGGCCAATATCCACCTGCACCGCTCGGCCATCCCGCTGCAGGGCGTGTTTGCCGTGGAGCTGTTCGGTATCAAGGGCGAGCCGCACCAGGGCGTGGCGAACATCGGTACCCGGCCGACCGTGGGCGGGACCCGCACCCTGCTGGAGGTCCACCTGTTCGACTTCGATGCCGACATCTACGGCAGCCACGTGCAGGTCACCTTCCTGCACAAGCTCCGGGACGAGCAGCGCTTTGACTCCTTCGAGGAACTCAAGC
>CAMYJZ010000006.1 GCA_947258845.1 uncultured Ectothiorhodospiraceae bacterium
CACCAGGTCCTTGTAGAAAGGCCGTTCCCTGTGCACGGCATAGAACCCCTCCGCCTGCTCCCGGGTCAGGTGCAGCATTTTCGCCGCCACGATGCGCAGACCGCCCTTTTCAAAGCGGCTGTAGATCTCACCGATGATGTTTTTTGCAACCGCATCCGGCTTGATAATGGAAAAGGTCTGTTCGATGGCCATGCAGTACTCCGTCTGTCTCTCTTGTCCATCAGGAAACCCGCCAGAAAACGGGAGCTTAGTGAAATTTGTTAAGGCGCGTAGTGTAACGCCGAAGGCCCGGGACAGGCAATGATGCCGTCAGGGTTCGGGAAACCCGCTGGAACCGGTATCGCCGGGCGAACCCGCGCGGCGCGGGCCGGCAGCCGCGCGCGCCGGAACAGATCGGGTCACGGTTGCGGCCCCGATCCTATCCGCTACCGGCAGCCGGCAACAGGCCGGCAAAGGCCGTCAGGAAAAGACCCGGTGGGCGGTCTCGCCGATGAGGGCCGGGTTGCGCACCACGTGCACGCCCAGTTCTTCCATCAGGTCCATCTTGGCATTGGCGGTATCGGACTCCCCGCTGATGATGGCCCCGGCATGCCCCATGCGCCGCCCGGGCGGCGCGGATATGCCGGCAACGAAGCCGACCACGGGCTTGCTCATATTTTCCCTGGCCCAGCGGGCCGCATCGACCTCCTGGGGCCCGCCGATTTCGCCGATCATGATGACGGCATCGGTTTCCGGGTCTTCCTCGAAGGCGCGCAGCACGGTGACGAAATCGGTGCCGTTGACGGGGTCGCCGCCGATGCCGACCGAGGTCGACTGCCCCATCCCCAGGGCGCTCATCTGCTGCACCGCTTCGTAGTTCAGGGTGCCCGAACGGGACACCACGCCGATACGCCCGGGCTGGTAGATGTGCGACGGCATAATGCCGACCTTGCAGGCCGCCGGTGTGATGATACCCGGGGTGTTGGGGCCGATGATGATGGCGTTGCGGTCACTGGCATAGCGCTTCACCCGCACCATGTCCTGCACCGGAATACCGTCGGCGATCACCACGACCACACCGATCCCGGCCTCCAGCGCCTCCATGATGGCATCCGCGGCAAACGGCGGCGGCACGAAAATGCCGCTGACATCGGCACCGGTTTCCTCCACGGCCTGGGACACGGTATCGAATACCGGACGCTCGAGATGGATCTGGCCACCCTTGCCCGGGGTCACGCCGCCCACCACGTTGGTACCGTTGGCCATCGACTCCTCGGCGTGGAAGGTCGCGTGCTGGCCGGTAAAGCCCTGGATAATGACACGGGAATGCTTGTGTACGAATACGCTCATGCGCCCTGCTCCCCGAGTGTGGCCATGACTTTGGTGGCGGCATCGTCCAGGTTGTCGGCCATGATGAAGTCCAGGCCGGAGGCGGCCAGCATCTGCGCGCCCTTCTCCACGTTGGTGCCGGCGAGGCGCACCACGATCGGCACCCCGATCTGCTGGTCCTGCATGGCCTTGATCAGGCCCTCGGCGATCCAGTCACAGCGGTTGATGCCGGCGAAGATGTTCACCAGGATGATTTTTACATTCGGGTCGGCGAGCACGATACGGAAGGCGTTGCCGACCTTTTCCGGCGAGGCACCGCCGCCGACATCCAGGAAGTTGGCCGGCTTGCCCTGGTGGAAGCTGATCGCGTCCATGGTCGCCATGGCCAGCCCGGCACCGTTGACGATGCAGCCGACATTGCCGTCAAGGGCGATGTAGTTGAGGCCGTGACCGGTGGCCTCGACCTCCTTCGGGTCTTCCTCGTCGAAATCGCGCAACTCGGTGATCGCCGGCAGGCGATAGAGGGCATTGCCGTCGAAGGACATCTTGGCATCCAGCGCCATCAGCTGGCCACCGTTCACCTCCGCCAACGGGTTGATCTCCGCCATCAGGGCATCCTGGTCACGGAAACACCGGTACAGGGCACGCATCAGCTTGGTGGCTGCGTGGATCTGCTTGCCCTTGAGACCGATATTGGCCGCGATCTTGCGGCACTGGAATTCCCTCAGGCCGACGCCCGGATCCACCGGCTCACGCACGACCTTCTCGGGTGTGGTCTTCGCCACCTCTTCGATATCCATGCCGCCGGATGCCGAGGCGATGACGGTGATGCGCTGGGAACCGCGATCGATGACCAGCCCGAGGTAATATTCCTTGTTGATGTCACAGGCCTGCTCCACCAGCACGCGCTGCACCAGCCTGCCGTCGGCGCCGGTCTGCGGCGTCACCAGGTTACTGCCGATCAGCTGATCGGTGATCTGCCGCACCTCGTCCAGCGAGGATGCAACCTTGACGCCGCCGCCCTTGCCGCGACCACCGGCATGGATCTGCGCCTTGACGACCCAGCGCTCGCCACCGAGCTCCTCGGCCACCGTGGCGGCGTTATCGACATTGTGTGCCACGCGCCCGTTCGGGACCGGCACGCCATAGCCCCTGAGCAGTTCTTTTGTCTGGTATTCGTGAATATTCACAACCGATAACTCCGTTTAGTGTGCTGCCATTGAGCGCTCGATCTGGGCGGCCTTGTCGACCATGACCTGTGCCTGGCGGATGGAGGCGGCGTCGATCAGCCGGCCATCCAGGGCCACGGCACCGCGACCTTCTTTCGCCGCCTCGTCCATGGCAACCAGGATGCGGCGGGCGCGATCCACCTCGGCCTCCGGCGGGGTAAACACCTCGTTGGCGAGTGCAATCTGCGAGGGGTGAATGGCCCACTTGCCCTCGACACCCAGCGCGGCCACGCTACGGGCCACGGCCTTGTAGCCTTCCGGGTCCTGGATGTCGCCGAAGGGGCCATCGATGGGACGCAGCCCATAGGCACGGCAGGCCACCACCATGCGCGAGATGGCGAAGTGCCACTGGTCACCCCAGTGACGCTCGCGCGAACCCTCGTTGTCGGGGTGGGTGAGCATGAAGTAGTCCGGGTTGGCACCGCCCATCTGGGTAGTGCGCGCCTGCGTGGATGCCGCATAGTCGGCCACGCCGAATACCATGGCCTCCAGCCGCTCCGGACAGGTCTGGGCGATACTCTCCACATTGGCCATGCCGAGCGCGGTTTCAATCAGGATATGAATATTGATCGGCTTGATCTTCCTGGCCGCCTCGATCTGCTCGAGCAGGGTAGAGACGAACAGGATATCGGCGGGGGTACCGACCTTGGGAATCAGGATGGTATCGAGCTTGTCGCCGGCCTGCTCGACCACGTCGACGATGTCGCGGTAGCAGTAGTGGGTATCCAGCCCGTTGATGCGCACCGATACCGCACAGCCCGACCAGTCCAGGTCATTCAGGGCCTCGATGATATTCTTGCGTGCCTGCGCCTTGTCATCCGGCGCCACGGCATCCTCCAGGTCGAGGAACACGACATCGGCACCGGAACTCGGGGCCTTTTCAAGCATGCGGGTGTTGCTGCCGGGTACGGCCAGCTCACTGCGGTGCAGACGATTTCTAACAGCCATGGATTACCTCAATATGTCGATGTGAACGTTTTCGGTCCCCGCCCCGGCACAGGCACAGCGGGATCCCGGGACCGGCTGGTCAAGCGGGATACCCGGGCACCCTGGCAGGCCATCCGGGCTTGCAGCGACTGTCTGCCGTCTTCCAGCAGGGGCTTAACCGGTAAAAATCAAGGCCGCGTAATATACAAGGTTGGCGGGGTTAATGGAATCTGGACGTCGCGATCAACCGCCGTCCGGAAAAACAGCCGGCCGCCTGCGATCCGCTGATGAGTCAATATATTATCTTTAAATACATGAAGCTACAGACAATACCCAAGACACCAGAGGGCGCCAGGACAGCGGCCTACTGGCGCTCTTCGATCCAGGCCATCTGGATGGCCTCGAGGATGCGCTCGCCACTGTGCCCCGGATCGTCCTCGAAATCATCCAGCGCCAGCACCCATTCACGCAGGTCCACGAAATTCACATGCAGGGGGTCCACGTCGGGATGTGCCTCGTCCAGTTCAATGGCAATATCCAGTGAATCCGTCCATTTCAGTCCCATTGCCGGTCTCCTGCAGTTGACTTGGCAGAGTGCGGTGCACCCTCCCGGTTAGTGGTTTTCGCTCACCATGTTGATGGTGTACTTGGGTATCTCGATCACCAGGTCCTGGTCGGCAACCATGGTCTGGCAGCTCAGGCGTGAATCCGGTTCCAGTCCCCAGGCCTTGTCCAGCAGGTCGTCCTCGTCCTCATCGGATTCGTTGAGGGAATCACCGCCCTCGCGGATATAGACATGACAGGTGGTGCAGGCGCAGGACTTCTCGCAGGCGTGCTCGATCTCGATGCCGTGGCTCAACGCGGCATCGCAGACACTGGTACCGGCCTCGGCCTCGATCACGGCCCCTTCCGGGCATATTTCCTCATGCGGTAAAAAGATAAGCTGCGGCATATCGGTTACGGGTCCCTGGATAAACGTTGCTTGTGGTTGTCAGCTTGATTTGAATTCATCGACGCGGTGTCCGGCCATCGCCTCGCGGATACTGGTGTTCATGCGGCGAGCCACGTAGTCGCTGCTGGCCGCCTCCACGGCCTCGATGCCCTGCTTGATGGCCTGCGGGTCGCTGCCTGCACGCGCGCCGGCCAGCTGCCGGGCCGCATCATCGATTACGGCACGCTCCTGTGGGTTCAGGATCCGGTCGCCGTCATCGGCCAGTGCGGCCTGCAGCGCCTCCAGCACCCGGTCCGCTTCGACCTGCTGTTCACGCAGGCGGCGCACCTCCATGTCCTCCTGCGCATGCGCCATGGAATCCTTGAGCATGTGTTCGATCTCGCTGTCACTGAGCCCGTAGGACGGCTTGACCTCGATGCTGCTCTTCACGCCCCTGACCTGTTCCTCGGCGCTGACGCTGAGCAGCCCGTCGGCATCGACCTGGAAGGTCACCCGGATGCGTGCCGCACCCGCTGTCATGGGCGGGATATCGCGCAGTTCGAATTTCGCCAGGGAGCGGCAGTCGCTCACCAGCTCACGGTCGCCCTGGACCACGTGCAGGGACATGGCGGTCTGGCCGTCCTTGAAGGTGGTGAATTCCTGTGCACGTGCGGTCGGGATGGTGGTATTGCGCGGGATGATCTTTTCCGCCAGTCCGCCCATGGTCTCCAGGCCCAGGGACAGGGGGATCACGTCCAGCAGCAGCATCTCGTCCTCCGGCTTGTTGCCGGCGAGGATATCCGCCTGGATCGCCGCCCCGATCGCGACCACCTTGTCCGGATCGATGTCCGCCAGGGGTTCGCGCTCGAAGAACCCGGCGACCCGGTCGCGCACCAGCGGTACGCGGGTGGAACCGCCGACCATCACCACCGCCTGTACATCCGCGGCACGGATACCGGCATCGCGCAGGGCACGCCTGCAGGGACCCAAAGTCTTCTGCACCAGCGGTGCGCACAACTCGTCAAATGTCGTGCGTGTCAGCCTGCCGCTCCAGCGGGAGCCATCGTTGCGTTCGATCTTCACCTCCACTGAAGCGGCATCCGTCAGGGCCTCCTTCGCGCTGCGCGCCTCCTGCATCAGGCGCCGCATCTGGAAATGGCCTGCATCATCCGGAATCCCGGCCTGCTGCATGATCCACAGCGCCACGCTGCGGTCGAAGTCATCACCGCCGAGGGCGGTATCACCCGCCGTGGACATGACCTCGAATACGCCCTTGTTGAGTCGCAGGATGGAGATATCGAAGGTGCCGCCACCCAGGTCATAGATGGCCGTGACGCCCTCCGAAGCCCGGTCCAGCCCGTAGGCCACGGCAGCGGCGGTGGGTTCATTGAGCAGGCGCAGCACGTGCAGGCCGGCCAGCCGCCCGGCATCCTTGGTCGCCTGGCGCTGGGCGTCGTCGAAATAGGCCGGCACGGTGATGACCACGCCCTTCAGCTCGCCACCCAGGGCCTCCTCGGCACGCGTCTTGAGGACCTTCAGGATCTCTGCCGAGACCTCGACCGGGCTGACATCCCCCCCGGCCGTGTGCAACAGCGGCATACCTCTGGCAGCGGGCACAAACTCGTAGGGCAGGTGCGTACCCAGCCTCCTGACATCCTCCACCCCGCGCCCCATCAGGCGCTTGACCGAAGCGATGGTATTCAGCGGATCCATGGTTGCAGCAGCCAGGGCCTCGCGTCCGACCAGCGTCCCCTCCTCTTCCCGGTAGCGCACCACCGAGGGCAACAGGTGCTCGCCCTGCTCATCCGCCAGCGTCTCCGCCAGCCCGCTGCGCACACTGGCCACCAGCGAATTTGTCGTCCCGAGATCGATCCCCGCCGCCAGCCGGTGCTGGTGCGGCGCCGTGGATTCACCGGGTTCAGATATTTGTATAAGTGCCATGATTTAATTAGTTCACCGCAGAGACGCAGAGGACGCAGAGTCAATGATTACTAAATCCCGGATTAATCAGCGCCACGTGATCAGCTGATCCAGTGGATAAATTCCGGCCCTTTGAATAATAGACATTCTCTGCGTCCTCTGCGTCTCTGCGGTGAATGATGTTTTCAATGCGCCTCAGTCCAGTTCGTCTTCAAGGGCCGCTTCCAGTTCCTGCGCCTCTTCATGGAGGCGACGGAAGAATTGCATCTTCATCAGGGTTTCCGCCGCGGCCCCGTCCTTGCCGGCACTGCCGGCACTGCCCAGACGCTGCTGCAATTCGCCGGTCAGTGCATCGAAATCCGCTGCTATCCTGTCCATGATCCCGTTCAGCGCGCTGAACGGGTCGTCTGCTGCACGCACCTCTTCCAGGGCCTCGCGCAACTCCACCTGCTCCATCAGGAAACCGTTATCACTGGTGGTGTGTTGTTCGTCATCGAAGACATGACCGCCCAGTTCCAGCAGGTAGCGCCCGCGCCTCAGGGGATCCTTCAGGGTCCGGTAGCCCTCATTGATGCGGGTCGCCAGCTGCATCGACAGCCGGCGCTCCTGGTCCGTCGCGTTCACGAAGCGATCCGGGTGCACCGTGCGCTGCAGCTCGCGGTAGCGTTCGTCCAGCTGTCCTGTATCCACCAGGAACGACTGCGGCAAACCGAACAGCTCGAAATAGGTTGAGGATAAATCCACAGCCACGTCCTGAGAAAGGGATTTCAGAAACAGGGCCAGCCGGGCGCTGACTCAGACGTTGAAACTCTCCCCGCAGCCACACATATCCTTGACGTTGGGATTGTTGAACTTGAAGCCCTCGTTCAGCCCTTCCCTGGCATAGTCGAGCTCGGTGCCATCGAGGTACACCAGACTCTTCGGATTGATGATCACCTTGATACCCTGGTCCTCGAACACCACGTCATCCGCTTCGACCGTGTCGGCGAATTCGACAATATAGGCCATCCCGGAGCAGCCCGTGGTCTTCACGCCCAGGCGCAGGCCGACACCTTTGCCACGGTTATCCAGAAACTCTTTCACGCGGCCCGCGGCCGCTGCAGTGAGGGTAATTGCCATCGTGTGCTACCTGAATATCTATCCGTACAAAAACTAGTGTGCCGCCCACTGCACCGAATCGAGGTCGATGCCGTCCTTGTACATCTCCCACAGGGGCGATAACTCGCGCAGCTTGCTGACCTTTTCGGTGACACGCTCGATGATGTAATCGATCTCGTCCTGCGTGGTGTAGCGGCCGATGGAAAAGCGGATCGAACTGTGCGCCAGTTCGTCATTCCGCCCCAGGGCACGCAGTACGTAGGACGGCTCCAGGCTGGCGCTGGTACAGGCGGAGCCCGAGGATACCGCCATGTCCTTGAGCGCCATGATCAGGCTCTCGCCCTCGACAAAGTTGAAACTCACGTTCAGGTTGCCGGGAATTCGGTGATCCAGGTCACCGTTGAGGTAAACCTCTTCCATGTCCCTGAGACCATTCCACAGGCGGTCGCGCAGCATCCGGAAGCGCTCGCTTTCGGCGGCCATCTCCTCTTTGGCGATACGAAAGGCCTCGCCCATTCCGACGATCTGGTGGGTCGGCAGGGTACCGGAGCGCATGCCGCGCTCGTGCCCGCCGCCATGCATCTGGGCCTCGATGCGCACCCGCGGCTTGCGGCGCACGTACAGCGCACCGATCCCCTTCGGGCCGTAGATCTTGTGGGCCGAGAAGGACATCAGGTCGACCTTGAGGGCCTGCAGGTCAATGGGGATCTTGCCGGCACTCTGGGCGGCATCCACGTGGAAGATGATCTTGCGCGCGCGGCACAACTCTCCGATCGCAGCGATGTCCTGGATGACACCGATTTCGTTATTTACGTGCATCACCGACACCACGACGGTGTCGTCACGCATGGCCGCCTCGAGTTTCCCGATATCCAGCAAGCCGCTCGGCTCGGGCTCCAGGTAAGTCACCTCGTAGCCCTCACGCTCCAGCTGTCGACAGGTATCCAGGACGGCCTTGTGTTCCGTCTTCAGGGTAATGATGTGCTTTCCCTGCTTCTTGTAGAAGTGCGCGGCACCCTTGATGGCCAGGTTGTCCGACTCGGTTGCTCCCGAGGTCCAGACGATCTCCCTTGGATCGGCGTTGATCAGCGCTGCAACGTTTTTACGTGCCTCGGTAACGGCCACATCGGCATCCCAGCCGAACTGGTGCGAGCGCGACGCCGGGTTGCCGAACTTGCCCTGGCGGGTCAGGTAGGTACACATCTTATCGGCCACCCGCTCATCCACCGGGGTGGTTGCCGAATAATCCATGTAAATCGGGATACTAATATTCATAACGTCAGTTCCTGCCTAAACGAACATAAGCGGTTGCAGTCAAGCGACTGTCTTGTTCAAGTTCGGTGCCATGACATTCAGCCCCTGCTGCTGTCGACGGATCACCTGGTTGACATCATCGCGTTCAAGAAAACTGGCCAGCGTAATACCGTTCAAAAATTCGTAGATCTCCTTGCCAAGCCGGGTCCAGAGCACATGGGTGAGGCAGCGTTCGCCTTCCTGGCAATCCTCGCTGCCCCCGCACTGGGTGACATCAATGCCTTCACCGATGGCGGTGATCACCTCGGCCACCGAGATATCCTGGGGGTGGCGTGACAGGCGGTAGCCACCACCGGGGCCGCGCAGGCCCTCCACCAGACCGTGCTTTCTCAACCGGGCAAACAACTGCTCCAGGTAGGAAAGGGAAATGCCCTGGCTCTCGGATATTTCCGCCAGCGTCACCGGACCCTGCGCATAATGAATGGCAAGATCCAGCATGGCGGTAACTGCGTAGCGCCCCTTTGTCGATAACCGCATGAGTTTTTCCCGTTGGTTGCCCGCACCGGGAACGGGGGGCAACGGCTAATAACCTACTAAAACGCTCAGGTAATAGTATGCGTTACTCGGGTATAACTATCAAGTAGTTGGCACAGGGCCGGAGAGTCCGGGCGGCAGCCCGGAAAAAACTTCAGGATTCAGCGATAAGCAGCGAATTCTCGACTGTTTGTATGGTTTTATCCGCGGCCAGGGTGGTGATTTTCGGGTTAAAGCGGTGCCCCTGCATCAGGCAGTATCCCAGCCACTTCTGCAGGAATCGGTTCATGCGCCACTTCTCGTTCAGGCTGTAGTTGTGGTGCATGCGGTTGTACTGGGCATGGCGCAGGCCCCGGCGACGCCCGCAGGCGATCACCTCGCCAACCTGGGCATCGTGGTAGATGCGCAGCTGCAGGTCGGGGGCGGGAAACTCGCCCTCCTCGTCGCGGAAGTGATAGGTCAGGTTCAGGGTAGTGGTGAACTTGCAGCGTTCGATGATACGCAGGTGCAGATCGAGGGCGCCGGGCACCCGCGAGATCAGGGCATCCGGAATGGCATCGAGATCGGGCACCAGGTTTCTCAGCCTGATGTAATTGCACTCGTACAACTCCATCAGGCCGGCAAAGCTGCGTGGCGGTATACCGCAATAATCAGGCTGTCGTAAACTGCATTTCATGTTTCGATCATACCATGATGTGTAATTAATCTGCCTGCACACTGTACAGATGTTTTATAGTATCGGGTAAATTTATCGGCGCAGAACGTCAATTCTTGATCGTGCCTTGCATGAGATGTTGGCATGGTTATTGATACACCGGGCAGACCGCCGTAATGACTTTATACCGGGCAAGACCCCTGCATGTCTGACACCACTATCATCGATCTCCTGCGGGAAAGGCTACCGACGGAATGCGTGCTTTCCGAGGCCGAGGATCTGCGTCCCTACGAGTGTGACGGCCTCTCCGCCTACCGCAGGCTGCCCATGGTGGTGGTCATACCGCAAACCCTCGAGCAGGTGCAGACGACGCTGAAACTCTGCGCGCAGAACGCCGTGGCCGTTGTGGCACGCGGTGCCGGCACCGGTCTGTCCGGCGGCGCCCTGCCCTTGTCCGATGGTGTGTTGCTGAGCATGGCACGGTTCAACCGCATCCTCGGGATCGACACCGCCAACCGCACCGCACGGGTGCAACCGGGCGTGACCAATCTCTCGATCTCGAAGGCGGCCGCACCCCATGGTCTCTACTACGCACCCGATCCCTCTTCACAGATTGCCTGCTCGATCGGCGGCAATGTTGCGGAAAATGCCGGTGGCGTGCACTGCCTCAAGTACGGACTCACCGTGCACAATATCCAGCAGCTCGAGGTGCTGACCATCGATGGCGAACACCTGACCATCGGCAGCCAGGCGCTGGACAGTCCCGGTTATGACCTGCTGGCGCTGATGACGGGATCGGAAGGCCTGCTCGGGGTGATCACGGAAATCACGGTGAAACTGCTGCCCCTGCCGGAAACCGCACAGGTCGTGCTGGCCGCCTTCGCATCGGTCGAGGCGGCAGGTGCGGCCGTCACCGCCACCATCGCGAACGGCATTATTCCGGCCGGGCTGGAACTGCTGGACAATCCGGCGATACGCGCCGTTGAACAATTCGTCCACGCCGGTTACCCGGAGGACGCCGCCGCCATCCTGCTGTGCGAACTCGACGGCACCGGGGCCGATGTCGCCGCCCAGATCGAGCGTGTCGACCAGGTATTCAGGGCGGCCGGGGCAACCGAACTGCGCGTCTCCCGCGACGAACAGGAACGCCAGCGTTTCTGGGCCGGGCGCAAGGCGGCATTCCCGGCTATGGGCCGGCTGTCACCCGACTACTACTGCATGGACGGCACCATCCCGCGCAAGCACCTGTCCCGGGTGCTCGCGGAGATCGACCGTATGTCGACAGAATACGGCCTGCCCATCTGCAATGTCTTCCATGCCGGCGACGGCAACCTGCACCCCCTCATCCTGTACGACGCCAACCGGCCGGGCGAGCTGGAACGCACCGAGGAACTGGGCGGCAAGATACTCGAGCTGTGCGTGGCCGTGGGCGGCACCATCACCGGGGAACACGGCGTGGGCATGGAAAAGATCAACCAGATGTGTGTGCAGTTCAATACCGAGGAACTGACCCAGCTGCACGCCGTCAAGGCCGCCTTCGATCCGCAGGGTCTGCTGAATCCCGGCAAGGCCATCCCGACGCTGCACCGCTGCGCCGAGTTCGGCGCCATGCACGTCCACCACGGCCAGCTGCCGCACCCGGAACTGGAACGTTTTTAGGCAGGCGATCCGTTCATCATGTCACTTGTTGAATCCTTACAGGACACTCTGCGCGACGCCGCCGCAACCGGTACGCCGTTGTCGATACATGCCGGCGGCAGCAAGTCCTTCTATGGCAGGCCGGTCACTGGCACCGGGTTCAGTGTCGCGGAATACACCGGCATCATCGACTACTCACCCACGGAACTGGTGATCTCGGCACGCGCCGGCACCCCGCTGTCCGAACTGGAGTCCGCGCTGGCAAAGGAAAACCAGATGCTGCCGTTTGAACCGCCGCACTTCGGCCCGGGTGCCACCCTCGGCGGCACCATCGCCTGCGGATTCTCCGGACCACGCCGCCCCTATACAGGTGCGGCCCGCGATTTTGTCCTGGGGATCACCTGCCTGAACGGCCGGGGTGAACGGCTGCGTTTCGGCGGCCAGGTCATGAAGAACGTGGCCGGTTACGACCTCTCGCGCACCCTCACCGGCTCCCTGGGAACCCTGGCCGTGCTGCTGGATATCTCCCTCAAGGTCCTGCCGCGCCCGGAGACCGAACTCACCCTGTGCCACGAGGTGTCAGCCGAACAGGCCCTGCAGCAGCTGAACACCTGGGCGAGCCAACCGCTGCCCTTGTCCGGCGGCTGCTACAGCGAGGGACAGCTCAGGGTGCGCCTGTCGGGATTCGAACAGGGCGTGCAGGCGGCCGCCCGGCAGCTGGGGGGTGAGGAACTGGCCGACGCCGATGGCTTCTGGCGGGACCTGCGCGAGCAGCGCCTTGGGTTTTTCCAGGATGAGCGACCCCTGTGGCGTGTGTCGGTACCGCCCGCCGCCGCGGCACTCGCGCTGGAAGCCGGGGAACTGATCGACTGGGGTGGTGCACAGCGCTGGCTCAAGACCACCCTGCCGACGCAGACACTACGGGATGCCGCCGTGCGTGCCGGCGGGCATGCAACCTGTTTCCACGGCGGCAACCGCGAGGATGTATTCCATCCTCTGGACCCGGCAATAAAGGCACTGCATCAGCGCCTCAAGGCCAGTTTCGACCCGGCCGGCATCCTTAACCCCGGCCGCATGTACAGCGGGATCTGATTCAGTCCATGCAAACCTCACTGCCCGAAGCGTTTCTGCAAACGGCCACCGGGAAGGCCGCCGATAACATCCTGCGCAATTGCGTACACTGCGGCTTCTGCAACGCGACCTGTCCGACCTACCAGCTGACCGGGGATGAACTGGATGGTCCGCGCGGGCGCATCTACCTCATGAAACAGGCGCTGGAGGGCCAGCCACCGTCCACCCGCACCCAGCTGCACCTCGACCGCTGCCTGACTTGCCGCGCCTGCGAGACCACCTGTCCCTCCGGCGTCGATTACCACACCCTGCTGGACATCGGGCGCGAATACATCGAACCGCGTGTCAGGCGACCGCTGCTGCAACGGCTCCGGCGGCGCCTGCTGCGCCTGGTCCTGACCAGCCCGCGGCGCTTCACACCCCTGCTGCGCGTGGCGCAAGGCCTGCGTCCCGTACTGCCCGCCAGTCTCGGCAGGTCCATCCCCGCCCGGGTCCCTGGCGGACATGCCGTAAGCGGAAGAGCACTGCCGCGAACCATGCTGCTGCTGGACGGTTGCGTGCAACCGGCACTGGCACCGCAGATCAACCGGGCGACCCGGCGCGTCCTGGCGGCACTCGGTATCAATGCCGTGATCCCGAAAGGCAGCGGTTGCTGTGGTGCACTTAGTCATCACCTGACGGCCACACAGGAAGCCCGGGGCTTCATGAAAACCAATATCGATGCCTGGTGGCCGGTCATCGAGGCCGGCGCGGAAGCGATCGTGATCAGCGCCAGCGGCTGCGCCCCCACGGTCAAGGATTACGGCCGCCTGCTGGCGGATGAACCCGCCTACGCGGACAGGGCCGCACGCGTGAGTGAACTGGCCCGCGATCTCAGCGAGGTCATCAGCGCGGAGCAGCCGGCGGCCTCCCTGAAACGTCGCGCCAGTGGCAACAAGATCGCCTTCCATTCACCCTGCTCACTGCAGCATGGACAACAGATCACGGGCATCGTGGAAGAGCTGCTGGTACAGTCGGGTTATACCCTGGTACCGGTGGCCGATGCCCACCTGTGCTGCGGTTCGGCCGGCACCTACTCTATGCTGCAGCCGGCGCTGGCCGGACAACTGCGCAGCAACAAACTCAGGGCGCTGCAGGCGGAGCAGGCCTCCGCCATCGTCACCGCGAATATCGGCTGCCTGACGCACATGGCCGGCCACGCCCGGGTCCCCGTCCAACACTGGATCGAACTACTGGAACCATTATTCACCGAGGCACCATGAACGAACTTCAACTCCCCTTGCTCATCGAACCTGATACCCTCGAAGTAACAATGGGTTACGACAGTGTCCTGATTGTCGACCTGGGTAAGGCCGATACCTACCGGAAACTGCATGTCCCGGGTGCCGTGCATCTCGACTACGCCCGTATCGTGACCAGCAGAAGACCTGTCATGGGCCTGCTGCCGGACGATGACACCCTGGAGCAGGTCTTCTCCTCGGTTGGTATCAACGCCGATACCCATGTAATCGCCTACGATGATGAAGGCGGCGGCCGTGCCGCGCGCTTGCTATGGACCCTCGAGGTTGCCGGTCACCGGCACTATTCACTGGTAAACGGCGGACTGCATGCCTGGGCCAATGAGGGCAATCCCTGTGACAGCACGCCGGTCACCCCGACCCCGGGTGAATTCCGGGTGATACACGACGATGCACCCAGCGCCAGTAGCGACTACATCCTGGAACGGCTGGACTCGGCGGATACCCGCCTGCTGGACGTGCGCAGCCCGGAGGAATACAACGGCACCCGGAAATTCGCCGAGCGCGCCGGTCATATCCCCGGGGCCGTCAATTTCGAGTGGACCAGGGCCATGGCCCAGAGCCTCAACCTGCGCTTCAAACCCGATGTCGAGCTGAAGCAGCTGTTAGCGGACATCGGAATCACGCCGGACAAGGAGATCATCGTCTATTGCCAGAGCCATCACCGCTCGGCCCATACCTACATGGTGCTCAAGCACCTGGGCTTTCCGCGGGTCAAAGGCTATGCCGGGTCCTGGTCGGACTGGGGCAACAATCCCCGCCTGCCGATCGAGTAACCGCAGAACAGACAGAATCGGCACGTTTAAAACAAAAAACCTCACCGCAGAGACGCAAAGAGCGCAAAGAATCAATAATTCAAAAAACAGCTTCACCGCACGACTGCAGGGATGCAGGAGGTAGAGTAACGCATGGAGCAGTTACCGAGAGACGCAGAGAACACCGAGGAAATCCATTAAAACTCTTTGGTCATCAACAATTCTTCGTCCATATGCATAACGAGAAATTCTGGGTTTTTTAAATTATTTTTGCTTTTTTCTCTGCGTCCTCCGCGTCTCTGCGGTTAGATTTGTTTGTTGAAATATTTTTGTTCTTTGCGCTCTTTGCGCCTTTGCGCTGAATCTTTATTTGCTGTTTTTCTCTGCGTCCTCCGCGACTCCGCGGTGAGAAATGCGGGCTATAGCCTGAACAGTTTTTCACGATAGTACTGCAATTCGCGGATTGAATCTTTCACGTCGTCCATCGCAAGATGGGTCCCTCCCTTGGTGAATCCCCTGGCCACGTCCGGCGACCAGCGGCTTGCGAGTTCCTTGATGGTGCTGACATCCAGGTTGCGGTAGTGGAAATAGCGCTCCAGTTCGGGCATGCAGCGCGCCAGGAAGCGCCGGTCCTGGCAGATGCTGTTGCCGCACATCGGCGAGGCATTCTGCGGAACATGCTGCGCCAGGAATTCCAGCGTCTGGCGCTCGGCCGCCTCCTCGTTCAGCGTACTTTTGCGGACCCTCTCGGTCAGGCCGGATTTGCCGTGCTGCCGGGTATTCCACTCGTCCATGGCGTTCATGATCGCGTCCGCCTGATGGATCGCCAGCATCGGTCCTTCCGCCACGATGTTGAGCTTGCTGTCGGTGACGATGGTCGCGATCTCGATGATATAATCCTTTGTGGTATCGAGGCCGGTCATTTCCAGATCGATCCAGATAAGGTTGTTTGCATCTTGCGTCATACGCTGCCTTCCCTTCCAATCAGTATGGTTGTCTCGCATTGTACCAGAGGCTAATCTCCCACAATCCCCTTGCGATAATGGAAAAATGTCGATGAACCTGTTTACCGCCCTGTTTCTTGCCGCGCTGGCAGGATCTACACTGCTGCAACTCTGGCTGGCCAACCGGCAGCGGGCGCATGTACGCGCCCACCGCGGTGCCGTCCCGGGCGAATTTGCCGAGCGTATCGCGCTCGACGAGCATCACAAGGCCGCAGATTACACCGTCACCAAAACCGGCCTCGGTATGATCGAGTTGCTGTACGGCAGCCTGCTGCTGCTCGCCTGGACACTCGGCGGGGGGCTGGAGTGGCTCGACAGCAACTGGCGCAGTGCCGGTCTCGGCTCGCTAGCGACCGGTATCGGATTCATGCTCAGCGCCATGATCATCATGTCCCTGCTGGATCTCCCGTTCAGTCTCTATCACACCTTTGTCATCGAGGAGCGCTTCGGCTTCAACCGTTCCAGCCTGGGCGTATTCTTCAGCGACCTGCTCAAGCAGGGCATCCTGCTGGTGGTCATCGGCACACCGATGATCGCCCTGGCCCTGTGGATCATGGAGTCCTCCGGCGGTCTCTGGTGGCTCTATGTCTGGCTGGTGTGGATGGCCTTTTCACTGTTCATGTTCTGGGCCTACCCGGCGGTCATTGCGCCCCTGTTCAACAAATTCACCCCGCTGGAGAACGAGGCCCTCAAGATTCGCATCCAGGCGCTGCTCGATAAGTGCGGTTTCAGGAGCCAGGGCATCTATGTCATGGACGGCTCACGGCGCTCCGGTCACGGCAACGCCTATTTCACCGGTTTCGGGCGCAACAAGCGGATTGTCTTCTTCGATACCCTGCTGGAAAGCCTTGACCCGCAGGAGGTCGAAGCGGTGCTGGCCCATGAACTGGGCCATTTCAAGCTCAGGCATATCCAGAAGCGCCTGCTGACGACTGCCGCACTCAGCCTCGCCGGCCTTGCCGTGCTCGGCTGGCTGGTGGGCCAGCCCTGGTTCTATCACGGCCTGGGCGTCAGCCAGCCATCCGCCTACATGGCCCTGATGCTGTTCATGATGGTCACCCCGGCGTTCACCTTTCTACTGCAGCCGCTGATGGCACGACTCTCCCGCAAGCACGAGTTCGAGGCCGACGCCTACGCAGTGCAGCAATCCAGCGGCAGCGCCCTGGTGCAGGCCCTGGTCAAGATGTACAGGGAGAATGCCAGCACGCTGACACCGGACCCGCTGTACTCGGCATTCCACGACTCCCATCCACCCGCGCCGCTGCGGATATCGCACATATCCGGTAATATGGAGCAGATATCATCCGGAGGATATGCATGAACAGATTCATCAAAGCCGCCGCCCTGGTCCCGTTACTGGCGGCAAGCCCGGTGCTGCAGGCTGCCGATGCCGGCAAGGCCCTGGTCGACCGCAACTGTATGAGCTGTCACGGCGATGCCGTGTATACCCGGGAAAACCGCCGCATCACGACGCTGGAAGCCCTGAAGAAGCAGGTCACGCGCTGTGAACTGTCCCTGGGCCTCAAGTGGTTCGAAGATGACATCAACGCCGTGACCAGCTATCTGAACAAGAACTACTACCACTTCGAGTAGCCCGGCATGACAGCACTGGAGCTGAGGAACCGCCACTGCGCACCCTGCAGGCAAGGTGATCCGCCCCTGAGTGCGGAACAGGCCACGGAGTACCTGCCCTCACTGCATACCGACTGGGCCCTTGAAAACAAGGCCTGCGCTATCAGCCGCAGTTTCCGCTTCGACAATTACTACCAGACCATCGCCTTCGTCAATGCACTGGCCTGGATAGCACACGCACAAGACCACCATCCGGATCTCGAGGTCTCGTATAACCGCTGCCGGGTTCACTACAGCACCCACTCGGTCGGCGGCCTTTCCGCCAATGACTTCATCTGCGCCGCCCGTATCGATGCGCTGCTCCCGGAGACAGACTAGCCCCTCAATACCACGGCATGTCAGCCAAACGCGCCCCTCCTGATCCTGATCCCATCGAGACCTCACACAACAACCGTCCAGTGCAGCAAGTGAACGGGCTGGTGATCGTCAATTACGGCAAGGCCCTGCTGGTTGAAGACCGCCACGGGGAACTGCAGCGCTGCGTGGCGCGGCGAAACCTGGGCCAGATCGTCTGCGGTGACCGTGTCAACTGGGAATCTACTGGCACCGGGGAAGGCGTCATCAGCGCGGTTGCGCCCCGCGGTACGGTCCTGATGCGCATGGACATCACCCGCAAGGCACGACCCCTGGCCGCCAACATAGACCAGATCGTGGTCGTCAGCGCACTGCAGCCCGCACTCGACGAATTTCTTATCGACAAGTACCTGATCGCAGCCGAACTCATCGGCACGATACCGGTACTGGTGATCAACAAGTCCGACCTGCTCGATACAGAGACACACAAGGCACTGGATGCCAGGGTCAGGACCTATGCCGGCATTGGCTATCGTGTTCTTTATACCAGCGCACTCACCCGTGACGGTATCGACCCGCTGGCGGAGGTGCTGGCCGGCAAGACCAGCATACTGGTCGGGCAGTCGGGCGTCGGTAAATCATCGCTCATCATGCGGCTGTTGCCGGACCTGGATATCGCGATCGGCAAACTGTCCGACGCCTCGGGCCAGGGTCGCCACACCACCACTGCCACCACGCTCTATCACCTGCCGCATGGTGGCAAGCTGATCGATTCGCCCGGGGTACGCGATTTCAGGCTGGAGCCGACAGTCGCCGCCGAACTTGCACAGGGTTTCCGCGAATTTCGCCCTTTCCTCGGACAGTGCAGGTTTCATAACTGCCGGCATGTGAATGAACCGGAATGCGCACTGTCTGCGGCAGCGAGCCACGGGGAGATCAGTGAGCGGCGCCTGGAAAGCTACCGGAACCTGCTGCAGTGGATGGATGATGCCGGGCCCTGATTCGGTCTGCCGCCGCGGCCGCTAACCCGGCGGCCAGTTCATTGGCCGTCCGCCGAGTACGTGCAGGTGGATGTGGTAGACCGACTGGCCTGCCTCGGGATTACAGTTCATCACCATGCGGTAGCCGCGCTCGGCGACACCTTCGGCAGTAGCCACGTGCCGGGCCGCCAGGTACAACTTGCCCACCAGCTCCGCATCACCGGGCTCCAGGTCGTTGGTGGTGGCAATGTGCCGCCTGGGAATCACCAGAAAATGCGTCGGGGCCTGGGGATTCATATCCCGGAAGGCAAGCACCTCGTCGTCTTCATAGACGATATCCGGTTTGATTTCACCCCGGGCCATCTTGCAGAAGATACAGTCTGCCATCGGTCACTCCTGTGTATGAGAAAAATCGTTCACCGCAAAGACGCAAAAGGCGCAAAGGGCGCAAAGAACCGAAATTATTCCAAAAAATAATCTCACCGCAGAGACGCAGAGAACGCGGAGTAAATACTTCAAAATAATGTTATATCAACAACAATTTTCCGTGTAATTGCTTATAAACAGGTTCGGAGTTTTTTGAAATAATTATTTCTTTTTTCTCCGCGTTCTCGGCGTCTCCGCGGTGAGTATTTTGAATTTTTATTCTTTGCGCCCTTCGCGTCTTTCGGTAACTGCTCCATGCGTTACTCTACCTCCTGCGTCCCTGCAGTCGTGCGGTGAAATTTGCGTCGTTTAATGCGCCATTAAAGCTCGGTGCGGCCGGCGAAGGCATGCGACAGGGTATTGCCGTCGATATATTCCAGTTCGCCTCCCATGGGGACGCCGTGTGCGATCCGGGTGACGCGAATCCCGTGGGCATGAGCCATTTCGCCGATGTAGTGCGCGGTCGCCTCCCCTTCCACGGTGGGATTGGTGGCCAGGATCAGCTCCCGGACCTCTGCGTCCCGCAGGCGTGATTCCAGGTGGTCCAGGCCAAGTTCCTCAGGCCCTATGCCATCCAGCGGCGACAGGTGTCCCATCAATACAAAATACAGCCCCTGGTAACCAATGGACTGCTCCAGTGCCAGCACGTCCGCCGGCGTCTCAACCACGCACAGCAGGCTGCGATCCCTGCGTCCGCTGGAACACAGGGCACAGCAGTCGTCCTCGCTCAGGGTGCGGCAGTCACGGCAGTGGCCGACCCGCTCCATCGACTCGGTCAGCACCCCGGCCAGCCGCCGACCACCCTCGCGGTCGTGTTCCAGCAGGTGATAGGCCATGCGCTGCGCGGATTTAGGGCCCACACCGGGCAGGCAGCGCAGTGATTCGATCAACTGCCCGATTAAACGGGAGGTACTCACGGGAATCAGAAAGGCAACTTCATACCGGGCGGGAGATTGAGACCGCCGGTTACACCGGCAAGACGCTCCTGGCTAGTTGACTCAACCTTGTGCACCGCATCGTTAATGGCTGCGGCCACCAGGTCCTCGAGCATGTCCTTGTCATCGCCCAAAAGACTGTCATCAATGGTCACACGCCGGACCTCGTGCTTGCCGGTCATGACCACACTGACCAGACCGCCCCCGGATTCCCCACTGACTTCCAGCCTGGCAAGCTCCTCCTGGGCCTTTTGCATATTGGCCTGCATCTCCTGGGCCTGTTTCATCAAGTTACCTAGTCCACCTTTCATTGTCTTTACCTCAATAGCCTGGTTTTCAAGATCGTGTTGCTGTTCCAATCATTCTAGTCTCGCGGGCGAATGGAATCGTAATTGACCGTCGCCCCGAAGGTATCCTGAAATGCCTTTATGTTCTCATCATCCTCGATCGACTTGACCGCCTGTTGCTGGCGGTTTTCCTGTTCCCGCGCCCGCCTGCGTGCCGGCGTCTCGTTTCCCGGGGATCCGTCCTCGAGGATCTTCAGCTTGACGTCGTGGCCATAATATCCGCACAGGGCCTTTTCGATCTGCTCGTTGCGTACCTTGCTGAGCAGGCGCGTGTGCGATGGGTCCACCGTCAGGATCACCGCAGACTCGGTAACCTCCTGCAAGGCACAATTGACGGCCAGTTGTTGCGTCAGACCCTTGAGTACAAGCTTGTCAACGATCTGCGCCCACTCCCCCGATGCACCTCCGCTCTCCGCAACGGCATTCACGGACACCTCAGGGGCCGCCTTTTTCCCGGGTTTGGCGTGGCCTGCCTGCGCCCGTTTTTCTGCCGCCCTGCACGTGACGCTGTGTCCTGAACCGGCCGCATCCCCGGGACGGAAGGCCAGCATGCGCAGCATTACCATCTCGAAGCCGCCGCGCGGCTCGGGGGAAAAGGAAAGATCGCGCCGGCCGATCAGGCCAATCTGGTAGTAAAGCTGCACATCCTCGGGAGAAAAGTGTTCGCCCAACCCGAGCACGGCATCCCTGTCCCCGAAGGTATCGTCGATGGCGTCCGGGAGGACCTGGGCCAGGGCGACACGCTGCAGAATGGACAGCATATCGGCCAGCAGGGCCTCGTAGTCCGGGGCGAATTCATCCGCGGCGCTTATCTCATCCAGCAGGCCGGCGGCATCGTTGTCTGCCAGACGATTCAGGATGCGGTAGACGGCATCCCGGTCAATGGTGCCGAGCATGGCGAGCACCTCGCCCTCCACAAGTGCGCCGCTACCGTAGGCGATGGCCTGGTCCAGCAGGCTCAGGGCATCACGCAGGCTGCCATCGGCAGCAAAGGCCAGCTGCCGGATGGCAGCCTCATCGGCCTCGACCTTCTCCTGCCTGAGGATTGATTCGAGTTGCCCGGTAATTTGCGGCACGCTCAGACTCTTGAGATTGAATTGCAGGCAGCGCGAGAGAATCGTGACCGGCAGTTTCTGCGGATCAGTCGTTGCCAGCAGGAATTTAACGTGGGGCGGGGGTTCTTCCAGTGTCTTCAACAGCGCATTGAAGCTGTGACCTGAAAGCATGTGCACCTCGTCGATGAGGTAGACCTTGTAACGCCCCCGGGTTGGTGCGTACTGCACATTTTCAAGCAGTTCACGGGTATCCTCGACCTTGGTACGTGAGGCCGCGTCGACCTCCACCAGGTCGACAAAACGACCGCTATCGATTTCCTCGCAGGCGCTGCATCTGCCACACGGTGTGGAACCGACACCTTCATCGCAGTTGAGGGACTTGGCGAAGATTCTGGCGATGGTCGTCTTGCCGACACCGCGCGTGCCGGTAAACAGGTAGGCATGGTGCAGACGGTCATGGTCCAGGGCGTTGACCAGGGCCCGACGGACATGTTCCTGCCCGATCAGTTCACTGAAATTGCGCGGACGCCACTTGCGCGCGAGGACCTGATAACTCATTGACGAATGTGCCTTCGTATATTACCCACGGTTGTCGTGGAAATAAGCAGGACGGGAGGCGACCTGTACCAGCCACACCCCGGCGCCCGAGTTCGCTGCTGCCGCTGCTCCCTTCCGGGCCTGACGGGGTTCACAGCTTATCGTCGCGAGGGGACCGGCACAAGCCGCCATAAACAGTCACAGAGAACCAAATATCATGCTGACCAGTGAGTTATCTTTCACTTCGCTCGGGATTAATCGGCGTCTTGACTGCAGTGGGCCTGATCTGCAGGAACTCACCGGAACACGACGGTCAACTATTAAACAACCCCAACGGGACATCACCGATGGCGGGATTCAGGAGCGGATAATAGCACAAGAAATTGCCCTGATGGGCGCATGCCTGCCGGGCGTACAGGCATTTCAGGCGGGTCAATTGGGTGCCATCCCTGGCCATTACTACTCCACAGGTGATCACGGTGTCCTGGCGACAATTCCCGTAACGGCGCCATCTGGGTGTGCGGTGCCGGGGCGCGGTAATAATGCCGCGGGTTCATCCCCGGAACGCGGGACGTCCGGGCGTGCCTCCATTGAATAACTCCGGCCTGCCGCCTCGGTGAGGATACAGTCCTCCAGTTGCGACATAGGCAGCGATGTCAGGCATTCTGCCGCCAGCGGCACCGTGAGACCGAGGCAGACAATGCACAATACCGGGCGCGTTACCATCGCGGCTGGACCTCCCTGTAAAAAGCGAACCTGAACAAAGGATGGACCGCGAACAGCGCTGCGTAAATCATGCACATGGGCTAATACAAAAGCACTAGACCACCCGGTACGGGGGGAGCCTTCAGATCAGAACGCCGGAGCGGCCACTTGCCGGCAGGAGGGCGGCTATTCCCCGGATACAGCCTGGTTTTTCATGATGTCGTTCGCCATGGCCTCGAGTTCACCGAGAATGGCATCGATCCGGGCCTGCTCACTGGCAGTGACCGCTTGCTGAAACAGGCCGGTCTTTTCGTGGAATTCGCTCAGGCCGAAATACCCCGCCAGGCCCTTGAGTTGATGCGCATGGTCGCGCATTCGATCGACATCCCGGTCACTACAGGCACTGCGCAAGCCTTGCAACTGCACGCCCAACTCCTCATGCAGCAGGCGCCGCAAGTCGCCGGGTATCCCGCCATTGCGGTCTTCATGACTTGCACCGGCCTCCTCGGGCGGGTTCACCCCGGGCAGGCTGCCGAGCCGGGTCACACTCCGGCGTCTGTTGACCCACTTGTGCAGAACGGCACTCAATTTGTCATCGTTGACCGGCTTGTAAATGCAGTCATCGATGCCGGTTGCATCCAGGCACTGATCACGATCGGCAAAGACATCTGCCGTCAGGGCTACGATCGGTGTCTGCCTGTTCAAGCCCGCACGGATGAGCTGTGCCGCGTGTACACCACCCATCTCCGGCATGTGGATATCCATCAGGATAAGGTCAAACAGCTCCTGCACGGCACACTGCACGGCCTCACGACCATCCACTGCCATCTGTACAGAGACACCCATATCAGTCAGCAGCTTGATGATCAGCTCACGGTTGAAACGGTTGTCCTCTGCGACCAGCACCCGCATCCCCTGCAAATCGCTACCGGTGACCGCGCCGCCGGGTGCAGACGATGTACGGCCATCGCCAGCCGGTCCCTGAGGCAATTCGAGCACATTACGCACCGCTCTCAACAGGGTATTACTCAACACGGGCTTGGACAATATCTGGATGCTGCGATCATCCGGGAGTGTGACCTCAAACCCGGCGGTATCATTACCCACAAGAATCAGGACCGGCAGATCGGGCCACGCTGCCGTTGCTTCCAGAAGATTGCCGATGATGGTATTGTCACCCTCCCGGGAAGGCAGCCCGAGCACCAGCAGCTGGCAGGGTTCATTGCCGGCTTGCGAGACGTGCAGAAAATCGTGCGCCCTGCTCCATTCACCCATATTGAAAACGCTGGCGCCCCAGCCGATAAAACGATTCCGCAGTGACCTCCGCGAGTAGTCATTGCTATCGTAAACCAGCACCTTGACGCCTTCCAGATGTCGTGGCATCCGCTGGTCTGCTGTTTCGGACATCCTTGCAGGTAGCGTAAACCAGAAAGTCGAACCCTGCCCTGGCGTGCTTTTCACTCCCATATCGCCACCGAGCAGATCAACGACCTTCCTGCTGATCGAAAGCCCCAGACCCGTTCCGCCATACCGACGGCTGATCGCCGAACTTGCCTGCCGGAATGGTTGAAACACAGACTTGGCCTCTTTGTCACCCAGGCCAATCCCCGTATCGCTTACTTCGATACATATGGTCAGCTGCCGCCCGTCAAGCTCCACCACGGACACCTCCACTACCACGTGTCCGCTCTCGGTGAACTTGATGGCATTGTTCAACAGATTGGTCACGACCTGATTGATACGGCTGCCGTCTGCAAAGATCCTGGCGGGTACGTCAGAATGCAGTAACAGTACCAGCTCGAGACCTTTCTCATGGGCTGCTGCACTCAGCATGGTGACAACATTCTCAAGCGAGTCATGCAAGTCAAACAGCGCCGGCTCGATGACCAGTGCGCCTGACTCCAGCCTGGAAATATTGAGAATATCGTCTATCACAGAGAGCAATGAAGTCGCTGCCTGTGACACGGTACGGGTATATTCGTACTGCTGATCCGTTTGCCGGGTTTTTTCGAGCAGGTTGGCAAATCCGATAACTGCATTCAATGGAGTGCGGATCTCATGACTCATTTTTGCCAGGAATTCAGCTTTCGCCTCTCCCGCCTGCAAGGCCACCCGGCGTGCCTCATCGAGCTCACGGTTCCTGTTTTCCAGGCTTTTTACCGTACTTCTCAGGTCCGATGTCGCCTGACTGACTTCAGCCGTTAACCGCTCTTGCGCATTCCCGATAGTCACCGCCATCGTGTTGATGCCCTCTGCGAGGGTGGCAAGTTCACCTCCGAACCCGACCGGCACCCTTGCCCCAAGCTGCCCCCTGCGCAAGCGTTCAACCGTCTTGATGATATGGCCGATCGGGCCGGTGACACTGCGCCCGATGAACAGCGCCATCAGGGCGCTCAGTAGAAGACCGGCAAGTACCATCAGGATACTGTTACGCAATATCTCCACCTGTCGGGCATCACTCGCCTCCCGGGACAGGCTCAGCTCCACCCAGCCGAGGATACGCCCATCCGCCCCCATGACAATCTCCTCATCCGAATCGGGATAATCGCTAATGGATATCTGGCTGGATCGAATTGGCGCTGTAAATAACAGGCTGGACTCCTGCAAGTACGTAGTCCCGATGCTATTACTCGTTGCGGACTCCAGGTCGCGGTTGCGATGCAGCAGCACATTCTTGTCGGGATCCAGAATGGCCACGGTTTGCACATCCGGCTCAGCCAGGGCGCCCCGCAGCACCGGCTCCAGCATGTCACGGTTATCTGCAAACATTCCGAATTCACTCAAGGGCGCCAGGTAATGGACGAGCGCGGTCCCGCGCTGCATCAGTTGCTGATCGACATCACGCAAGCGCGCTACTGTCATGTAATAACCCAGCGTGGCTGTGACAATCACCAGCGGCACAAGAACGCTGATCAATACGCGTGTCCTGATGCTTCGGCTATCAAACCAGCGAATCATTGCGCTTGCCTGCCTTCTTCGGCCTGCATCAGCTGCTGCAACAACAGGTCCTCGTCCGGCAGCGAAAGACCGATCGAACGTGCAACGGAGCGGTTCAGGCCCAGACTGAAATATTTAGGATATATCTGCCGGGGCAGGTTGACGGAATTGCCCTCGATATAGTCGTAGACAATTTCTGCCGCCTGCCTGCCGATCTGCTCCGGGGTGGAATAGACGGCTGCCAGCGCACCGGCATCCACATAGGCCCTGGAGAAACCGATGACCGGCACCCTGTGCTGATAGGCAAGATACAGCAACCACTTGGATATATTCGGATTGAGGGCAACACTGTCGTACACCGCCAGCAAGGCCTTATTGTCCTTGATCAGATCTTCAATTATCGGAACCGGGTTCGCGTCTTCATCGACCACCGCTTCATTCAATTCCACTCCGGCTGCGCTGGCTGCTGCACGGTATTCAGCAGCTTCCTGGCGTGAAGTAGGCCCCCACAGAACGCCAACACTGCGCGAACCGGCAAGTATGCTCCTGGCCAGTCGTATACGCCGTAACGGTGGCTGGTCAAGGACAATGCCAGCGAACTTTCCGGACCGGTGCCGCTTGCCTGCGGATTCCGAAGTGTTCATCAGGGTGCTGAAGGTCACTTTCGGCGTCACGATACTCAGTGCCGGCGTATCAATATCCGCATCGACCAGCTTGCGGGTTGCGCGGCTGCCGATGGCGATAATCAGGTCGGAGTCGGATGCACCGATATCGATACTGTCTTCAGTTTTGTCATCGATCAGTTTCCTGACGTCAAGTGCGACCGTGATATCCCCATATTCATCGAGACGTTGCTTGAAGCCACGCATCGTCTGCAAGTGGACCTCCGCCTTGCCGCTCAGTAACAGCGTGATACGGGGATTCTTCTCGGCCGAGTGCGCAGGAAAAACTGTCGCCGTAAAGGCGAGCAGCAACAGGCACAGAAACCTTGTTGTCATGATCGGCTTCATTATTTCGTCAGCACTGGCAATCCTGTCTTCCGCTCCGGTCTGGTTCGCTACTTATCTCACGGCAATGACAGGCTGAACTGGAGATAGGCCCGGGTATCGAAGACATTTTCTTTGCGGAACTCCTGGTAGTCTCCGCCCAGGTTCTGCATCACCAGGGCGACGTCGCCTTTCGATTGACCCAGCTTGAATTTCCTCGCAATGCGACCATCGACGCGCGTATAGCTCGGCACTGCATCCCCGTCACCCAGCCAGGTCATGGCGCTCATGCCATAGATACCCAGGCTGGCCTCCCAGCCGGAATCAAAGGCATAGCTGCCCAGCAGGCCATAGGTCTGCGTGGGAACATAATTACTATAATTTTTGCACTTTTCGCTAAAACCCTCTGCATCCGGAATTTGAGGACATTCAGAAGGCCGAACATTGAACAGTGTGTTCTCGCTGACAAATACACCTGATGGATCTGCATAGGCATAGTGCAACGTCAGGAAGCTTGCAGGGCCTGGCCGGTAGGTCAGCGCCAGTTCGATACCGTTGATATCCAGGTCGCCCACGTCGGGTGTCGTGACGGCATGGGATAATTCAAGTGGAGGGTCTGTCAGATTGAACGGATCGAATTCATTATCTCTGCGGTCCTTGACCTTGCCAATGATGTCCCTGATTTCCTCGCGATAGAGCTTAATATCCAGCGTCAGCGCCTGCCTGGGCCAGTGTCCTACATAGCCGAGTTCGTAGGAGGTGATCTCCTCGGGATCATCCAGGCCGTTGCTGAAACGGGCCCCGAACAGCAGTTCCCCGTCATTGAAGCGGTAGGCGTGGAACTCGTGCTCCTCGAACAGGGATGGAATCCGGTAGGCCCTTGCCACACTGGCTCGCACGGTATGGTTCGGTATGAGGCGATAGTTCAGACCCAGGCGGGGCGAGTACTGGGTGTCAACGATATCACCGGCTTCGACCATGGCACCTGCATTAACCAATAAACGCTCCGTCAGCTGCCCTTCGACGTTGACGAACAGGCGTTTGACCAAGTCGTCCTCTGCCTGACTGAACCAGTAACGCCCATCAACCGTGTCATGGCGCAGGCTCCCGCCCCAGGCAAGCCGCAGGCCATCCCGGGGCTGCAGGGTATGCTGAAACTCGAGATCAAACCGCTCGGTATGGGTGTTGTAGATACCGTGATTGATCGTCTGGCCGAAGTCAGGCAGGGGGATCTGAAAGGTGTCCTCCATATCGAGGTAGTTGTAGTAGAACTGGACATAAAACGATTCCGCCGGGGACAGGGCCCGGTTCCAGCGCAGGTAACCGAAACTGGTTGCAACCTCGCGGTCGCGTGCCGGATCCAGGGGATCATCGATCTCCGCAATACCGTAATCACCGCCCGCAGCACCGAACTGCAGATCCAGCTGGTCCCTTGTATTCAGCTGGTAGTTGCCCCGGAATGAAAGCTTGCCGACCTCGGCATCGTCACTGATCATGGGGTCGTCGAAACCGCTGTCCTCACGGTAACTGCCGCTGACCCGGTACTCGAAGTCCCCGCTCCTGCCGCCGTAGCGGAACATGCCGATGCCGGTGTCCCGGCTACCCCCGGTGGCCTTCAGGTAGCTGCCCTGGTCCTGGAAGGGCTGCCGTGTGAAGATATTAATGACCCCATCAAAGGCATTGGACCCGTGGCTGGTAACATTCGGTCCACGGGCAACCTCGATACGATCAATATCTTCTATCTCGAGCGGGAGGGTGAGCCAGTCGACACTGGAGAAAACCGGTGTGTATACCGAACGCCCGTCGATCATCACCAGCAGGCGGCGCGGGAAATTGCCGGCCACGCCATGCGAAGTCACGGCGAACTGGTTGCCGGAGATGTGGGCCACCTGAAAGCCCGGCACCAGTCGGAACAGGTCGGCCAGGTTGATGGCCCCGGACGCCCGGATCATGTCCCGGTCGATCACCGTCACTGACGCCGGGGCGTCCTCCGGGCGCTGGGCCAGCCGCGTAACCGAGCTGACCAGCGGGATGTCGGCCAGCACATCAACCTCCGTCGGCAGATCCGCTGCACCCAATCCTCCCGAGACAAGAAAACCTAACAGGTACACAGAATAGGCCTGTCGGTAGTTCAGGTGGTTTATATTCATTTGGTATTCCCTCGAAAATTTAATGCTGGTGAATCTCTTTCGATGATTATGGAAGGCCAGATTTACTCATCTTGCGTCATTCCGGCGAAGGCCGGAATCCAGACACGGCCTGATGACCCACTCCTGGATTCCGGGTCGCCACTACGCTCCGCCCGGAATGACAGCTTGAGCCGACTTTCCTTATTTGTTTTGTAATTGTGTTACCTGTTTTGCAATTCTGCCTGTGCAGGTCAGCACCACCCCCTTCAGTCGGATTGCAACCTGTCCAGCCCCCTGGACGCGACCGCGGCCTCGGTCCGGTTGTTTACTCCCAGCACCTTGAAGATGGCCGTGACATGGATTTTGACGGTATGGGCCGACAGGCCCAGTTGCCGGGCAATGGTCTTGTTGGACTTGCCCTCACCCAGCAGTTTGAGCACTTCAAGCTGCCGGGGTGTGAGGTCAGATTGTGATGCAGGCGTCATCCTGGCTGGTACGTCAGCGGCACCCGCGTCTGGCTGATGCAGCATGGCCGGCGGTATATAGACGCCACCGGACAAGACCAGCTGGATAGCGCTGCTCATCACCGCATGAGCGGCACTTTTCTGTATAAACCCGGCGGCCCCGCGGTCGATGACGCGCTGCATGACACGGGCGTCATCGGTTGCTGACAAAATAATGACAGGGATATGCGAATAACCGTTGCAGACCTCTGTCAGCAAGCCCAGGTCTGTGACCCCCGGCATATACAGGTCGAGCAGGATCAGATCGATATCGGGATTGTTTGAAAGACTTTCCAGGACCTGACTGCGATCCGCGGCCTCCACCACAGAGAGGTCCTCTGAAAGATCGGACAGCAGAAGCTTTATACCATCCCGGACAATTTCATGATCATCGGCAATGAGTATCTTCATAACTCAACCGTGCACCTCCATTCGATACTATTGTACTTGTTTAACAACAGGATACTGTTAGCAGTCCGGCAAACGCAAATAACCCGAAAATGCACACCCGGGCCGGTCGATCCACACAGATGCTGAAAACAGTGATTTGCCCCTTCTAGAGGGTCAATCCAGCGAACACCGATAAAAAGCGGCAGAAGCACCCGGTGGATCAGCTGGCTGACCTGGGGGTACAGTGAGTCGACCACGCAACCCTAGGCGGTATCGACGCCCTGGTCGGCTGGGGGCCGACTGACAAACACAGTCCTCAGTACAGCAGCCTGGTTGATTTCCGTGATGTGTTGGTGGAGCTCGGTGGGCGAGGTGACATAGGGATCATACTCGATAACCACCATATTCCCCTGGGTCGCACTGAAGTCGGCACTGATCACGCCTGTTGCCCCGGCAATGCCCCGCTCGATGAGCTTGCGGTGTTCTTCTTCCAGCGGCTCGCAGACTTCCAGGACCATCCCTACTTTATGTGTCAGTACAGCCATGCTATGAATGACCCCCTTGTCCGTGTCCAGTGACTTTCAGAATGTTCCGTGATTGACTATAGGATCAGCCATTTAATTCATACATAGGACAAATGGGTTAGGCATGAATAACCCATTTGTATTATTGTTCCAATGACATTGCGGCCAGGATGCGCCGCACCAGCAGCTACCGGGAGCAGCATGGCAATAAGCGTATTCGATCTGTTCAAGATCGGCATTGGCCCTTCCAGTTCCCATACAGTGGGACCCATGCGGGCAGCCGGCCGGTTCATTGACGACCTGGTGGCGCGGGGTACGCTCGATGCGGTTGCGCGGATCCAGGTCCAGCTGTTCGGGTCGCTGGGTGCCACCGGCAAGGGGCACGGCACCGACAAGGCCGTCATCCTGGGCCTGGAGGGTGAACTCCCCGAGACGGTCGATACCGACGCCATACCCGCGCACCTGGAAACCCTGCGTCAACAGCAACGCCTCCAGTTACCGAATGGGCCGGCAATCGAATTCAACCCGGACCGTGACCTGGAATTCCATCGCCGCAAGACCCTGCCCTACCACCCCAACGGCATGAAGTTCCAGGCCTGCGGCGCGGACGGAACCCTGCTGCACGAACGGGTCTATTACTCGGTCGGCGGTGGATTCGTTGTCAACGAGGACGCCGCCGGGGCCGACCGCATCGTCGAGGACCGCACCCCGCTGCCCTATGCCTTCAGCAGTGCCGCCGGCCTGCTTGAGCTGTGTGCCGAACACAGTCTCTCCATGAGCCAGGTCATGCTGTGCAACGAGATGGCCTGGTGCACAGAGTCTGAGATCCGCAGCGGTCTGCTGGAGATCTGGAGTGTGATGCAGGCCTGTGTCGAACGCGGCTGCCATACCGAAGGAATTCTGCCCGGCGGTCTGAAGGTCAAACGCCGTGCTGCCCGGCTGTACCGCCAGCTCACCAATGATCGTGAACTGGAAAAGGTACCCCTGGGGACCATGGACTGGGTCAACCTGTATGCCCTGGCCGTGAACGAGGAAAACGCCGCCGGCGGACGGGTGGTCACCGCGCCTACCAACGGGGCGGCCGGTATCATTCCGGCCGTGCTGCACTATTACTGGCGCTTCTCACCCGGTCACAGCGATGACGGCATGGTACGCTTCCTGCTCACAGCCGGCGCCATCGGCATTCTCTACAAGCTCAATGCCTCGATTTCCGGTGCCGAGGTCGGCTGCCAGGGCGAGGTCGGCACGGCCTGCTCCATGGCCGCGGCGGGGCTCACCGAGGTGCTCGGCGGCACGCCCGAGCAGGTCGAAAACGCCGCCGAGATCGCCATGGAACACAACCTGGGACTGACCTGCGATCCGATCGGCGGCCTGGTGCAGGTGCCCTGTATCGAACGCAACGCCATGGGTGCCGTCAAGGCCATCAATGCCTCGCGCATGGCGCTGCGCGGCGACGGCACCCACTTTGTCTCACTCGACAAGGTCATCAGGACCATGCGCGAGACCGGCGCGGACATGAAGACGAAATACAAGGAGACCGCACGCGGCGGCCTGGCCGTCAACGTGATCGAATGCTGACTGAGGCGGACTCCCGTCGTCAGGCCTTTTCCGCAAGCCGTTATTTGCACAGGTCCGCTTCAACACCAGGATGGCTACCCATGCAACGACCTGACAGGCCGTGTTGTCCCCGCTGGCTGATTCCCTTCCTGCTCATGATGGCGCTGCTTGACGGCTGCACCAGACCGCTACCGGGTGACTCGGAGGCGGCACTGGCCCTGGAAGACCTCGCCTCCGGCCTGGGTGGCAGCCGTCTGTCTGAACAAACACCAACCCCCGTGCGCCGCACGGTCAGCTACCCGACATCATTGGGCGAGCGCTCGGCGGACCTCTACCTGTCGCCGCAGGGGACACGCGCCGGTATCGTGCTGGTACCCGGCGTGGTGGCCCAGGGCGGCCGGGACCCGCGCCTGGTGGTCCTTGCCCGCACCCTGGCGCGGCTGCAATTTGCGGTGCTGGTGCCCGACATGCCGGAGGTGCGCCGCTTCCGGCTGCGCGCGACCGACGCCGACGAGGTCGCCGCCGCCTTTGCCTGGCTGGTGTCACGCTCCGAACTGACTCCGCAGGGCGCTGCTGGTGTTGCCGGCTTCAGTTACGGTGCCGGTCCGGTGCTGCTGGCAGCGATGCAGCCCGGGATCCGTGACCGGGTGCGCTTTGTGATGAGCGTCGGCGGCTATTACTCATTGCAGAACGTGATTGCCTATCTCACCACCGGTTATCCGGCCACTACCCTGTCAACCGGAAGGGAGGCTGGCGCAGACATCCGGCCGGGCCCACCGCACCCCTACGGTGTGGCCGTGTTTATCCGCTCGAACCTGGACCTGCTGGAACGCTCCGTCGACCGGGGTTTTATGCGCAGCTACGCGGATTACCTCGTCGGCGAAAACGGGGGCGAGGACGAACCCGTGCCCGGCACGCTGGCCCGCGATGCCCGCGCCTTTTACGAACTGCTGACCAATCCGGACCCGACCCGGGTACCGGCACTGGTCGAGCGCCTGCCGGAACGGATCCGTGTACAGCTCGAGGGCATCGATCCCTTCGGTCAGGAACTCGCACAGCTGAAGGCCCGAGTCATCCTGTTGCACGGCCGCGGCGATACCCTGGTCCCCTACACCGAGAGCATCACCCTGGCGAACGCCCTGCCGAAGGGTCAGGCACAACTGCATCTGATCGACGGCCTCGCCCACGTGGACCTCAAGCCGGCGACCCATGACATCCCGCAACTGCTCGCCGCTCTGGAGGCCCTGCTGGCGGTGCGCACTGACCTGCCGCAGGCTGCCGGGACCGGACTGCAACCGGCCCCGGGGCCGTGAAAATCGGTTATAGTTATTCTTACCCGAGAAAAATAAATGCCGCCCCACGGGCGCGGCAAAAACGGAGGTTCCCATGAAAATACTGAAACGCACATTTCACCCTATGGCACTGACCTTGGGTGCGCTTGCCGTTTTCTTCACCAGCGCCGCCCAGGGGGCGCAACCCTTTTCCGACCTGGTCTTCTTCGGTGACAGCCTGTCCGACCCGGGAAACGGCTTCGTCCTGGGCGGCGATATCAGTCAGCGTCCCTTTGAACTGATTCCCGACGGGCCCTATGCCCGCGGCGGCCTGCACCTGAGCAATGGCAGCACCTGGGCCGAGCAGTTCGCGCGGGGCCTGCACATGCGCACCGGCCCGGCCTTCCGCAACCCGCGGGTGTTCTCCAACTACGCCGTCGGCGCCTCGCGCGCCCGCGATGATCTCGCCACCCAGGTCAACTTTTACCTTTCGCTCCGGGGTGGTGATAAGGCAGACGGTGGGGCCCTGCATGTGCTGTTCATCACGGGCAATGACCTGCGCGATGCCCTCGCGGCCCTGGCCGGCGATCCGAGCGGCGCCACCAGCGCGGCTATCATTACCGATTCCATCACGGCCCTGACCGACAACATCGCCACCCTGGCCAGTGCCGGGGCGAGCGAATTACTGGTGTTCAATGGGCCGGACCTGTCACTGGTTCCGGCGGTACGCCTGCAGGGTCCCCTCGCCATCGCGGCCGGGGGCCAGCTCTCCGCACAATACAACCTGGCGCTGGAGGCGGCGCTGGATCTAGTCGAATTTGGGCTACCACCCTGGGTCAACCTGACCCGCTTTGATATCGCTGCTTTGTTCAACGAGGTCGTGGCCGCCCCTGCCGATTTCGGCTTCAGCGAGGTGAAAGCGAGCTGCATCAATCCCGGTGTCATCGTGAAGGCTACCTGCACGAACCCGCAGGACTACCTGTTCTGGGACGGCATCCACCCGACCGAAGCCGCGCACGGCATGATCGCTGAGCGGGTGCTCGATCTGTACAGGTAACCCGGCCCTGTCCGCGGGTATTGCCGGTACAACGCTGTGTCATAATAGCCCCCTGCGCGCGGTGTCAGCGCGGGGGCTCTAATTAAGGAAACTCTGATAAAGTCGTCATTCCGGGCGGAGCGAAGCGGAAACCCGGAATCCAGTTGTTGCTGATCAGCTGGTTACTGGATTCCGGCTTGCGCCGGAATGACGAAAGCAGAGTTGATCAGGCCATCCCTAAATAGGTAAACCCCGTGCCAGGCCGGCTCCGCAACAAACCCAGGAACCGTCGACGTGGACTGGAACGAATTTCTATTAAACTGGGAAGTCCCCATCCGCCTGGGCTTCTTCTTCGGTATCTTCGCCATCATGGCGCTGTGGGAGCTGATGGCACCACGGCGCGCGTTGAGCGTCTCGAAGGCTATCCGCTGGACCAACAACCTGGGGCTGGTATTCCTCAACAGCTTCCTGTTGCGGCTCCTGTTCCCCGCGGCGGCCGTGGGCATGGCCGCCTTTGCACAAGCGCAGGGCTGGGGGCTGTTCAACTATATCGAGTCACCCCTGCCGCTGGCAGTAGTGACCTCGGTACTGGTCCTGGATTTCATCATCTACCTCCAGCACGTCATGGTGCATGCCATCCCGGTACTGTGGCGACTTCACCGGGTACACCATGCCGACCTGGATTTCGACGTCACCACCGGTGCACGCTTCCACCCACTGGAGATCATCCTCTCCATGGTGATCAAGTTCGCCGTTATCCTGCTGCTCGGCCCCCCGCTGGTCGCCGTGGTGATCTTCGAGGTCATCCTCAACGCCACCTCCATGTTCAACCACAGCAATGTCCGCATCCCTCGCCCGGTCGATGCGCTGCTGCGGCTGGTCGTCGTGACGCCTGACATGCACCGCGTGCATCACTCCGTCGAGGATGACGAGACCAACAGCAACTTCGGTTTCAACCTGCCCTGGTGGGATCGCCTGTTCGGCACCTACCGCGACCAGCCGCGCGCCGGTCACACGGACATGACCATCGGCATCCGCACCTTCCGCGAGGCCCGCTGGTGCAGCTGGCTGCCGGGCATGCTGGCCATCCCGTTCGTGGGCAAGGTGCAGGACTATGCCATCAACCGGCGCCGCTGGAGTGAGCCCCGTGAACGCTAACCGGCACTGGCTGCGCATTCTGCTGTTGCTCGGCCTCGTGGCCGGCATTGCGCTGGCCGTTGCCTGGCGCAACCACTTCGATGCCGCGGCACTGGAGACCTGGATCCACGAGGCCGGGATCATTGCACCGCTGCTGTTCATCCTGATCTACGCCGTAGCGGCCGTGCTGTTTCTCCCCGGCACGGTGGCGACCCTGGCGGGCGGCGCGCTGTTCGGGCCGGTACTCGGCACCCTCTACAACCTGATCGGCGCCACTCTCGGCGCCACCCTGGCCTTCCTGATCGCGCGCTACCTGGCATCGGACTGGATCACACGCAAGGCCGGTGGCCGCGTGAAACAGCTCATCAGCGGCGTCGAGCACGAAGGCTGGCGCTTCGTCGCCTTTGTACGCCTGGTGCCGCTGTTCCCCTTCAACCTGCTGAATTACGCCCTCGGCGTCACCCGCCTGCGGCTCTCCCACTACGTCATTGCCAGTTTCATCTGCATGTTACCGGGTGCGGCGGCCTATACCTGGCTCGGTTATGCCGGGCGGGAGGCACTCGCCGGCGGCGAGGGCATCATCCGCAAGGCACTCGTCGCCCTCGCCCTGCTGGCACTGGTCGCGTTCCTGCCACGCCTGATCGGCCATCTGCGTCACGGCCCCATGCTCGAGGTACAGGACTTGGTGAGATTGCGCGACAACGGCGGCGAATTGTGTATCCTTGATGTTCGCACAGCGGCTGATTTTGCGGGTGACCAGGGCCATATCCCGGGATCCCGCAACATCCCCGTCGAAGACCTGCCGGCGCGCATGGGCGAACTGGCTGATTACGCCGACCTTCCGGTCGCCATCGTCTGCCGCACCGACAGGCGGTCCGCCAAGGCCGCGCTGCTGCTGACCAGGGGCGGGTTCAGCGATGTACACGTGGTACGCGGCGGTATAACCCGCTGGCATGAACTGGACCTGCCGGTGACGTACCAGCCGGACAACCACCATTCAGCACCGGGGAAGGCTGTTAAACAGATATAATAGGCAGATACTGTCAAACTGATTGCCTGTCATGTCTTCACTATCAACTATTCGGGAGTCATTCCAATGAAAACAACATTCTTTTCACCATTCCTGCTGATGCTGCTGATACTGGCCTTGACGGGACAGGTCAGCCACGCGGACGAGGTCACCCTGGACCATGGTGATATCACCCTCAACGCGCAGCTTGGCCTGGCGGATGGCAAGACCCTCAAGGACGGCGTGATCCTGATGACCCACGGGACACTGGCACACAACGGCATGGAGATCATCCAGACCCTGCAGGACCTGCTGAATGACAACGGCCTGAACACCCTGGCCATCAACCTGGGCCTCGGGATCAGCGAGCGCCATGGCATGTACCCCTGCGAGACGCTGCACACCCACAAACACACCGACGCCCTGGACGAGATCGGCGCCTGGATCGGCTGGCTCAAGGGCCAGGGTGCCGACAACATCGTACTGCTCGGTCACTCGCGCGGCGGCAACCAGGCGGCCTGGTTTGCGAGCGAGCGCAAGGAGCCGGTGGTGAAGGCCGCGGTGCTGGTGGCACCCCAGACCTGGGACGAGACCAGTGCCGCACAAGATTACGAATCACGTTACGGCAAACCGCTGGTACCGCTACTGGAAAAGGCCCAGGCCCGGGTCAAGGCCGGCAAGCCCGACAGCAAACTCGAGCACACGGACTTCGTCTACTGTGCCGATACCGAGGTGACAGCAGGCAGCTTCGCCGCCTACTACACGCCGGATGCGCGTTTCGACACGCCTTCCCTGCTGCCCGGGATCGGCATGCCGGTACTGGTATTCAGCGCCACCGAGGACACGGCCGTGACCGGACTGCCCGAAAAGCTTGCACAGCTGGAGAACGCCGACCACGTCGAGCATGTCGCCATCGACGGCGCAGATCACTTCTTCCGGGACCTGTATGCCGAGGACCTGGTGGACGCCATGGTCGACTTTATCGGCCGGCTCTAATAATGGGGAAAAGGGGACATTCTGCTTTTTTATTTCGATCAGAAAATACAGCATGCATGTCGAATCAGCGATAGCCTGATCCGACGCTAGTCGCTGAAACCCTTGTCGCGCAGGATTGCCTCGATCCGGGCATGGTGCGCCGCCTCCCATTCATCCAGGGTCCGGGCGGCATCACTGGCGGCGCTTGCCTGCGCGGCCTCGAGGACCGTGTCCTGGCGGTCGGCCGGGACCACCACGATGCCCTCCTCGTCCGCTACCACGACATCTCCCGACACCACCTCCACCCCGCCGCAGTGCACGATCCCGTTCAACTTCCGGATTACCTGTTTTTCCCCGGGTATGGGAATCACACCGCGCGCAAACACCGGAAAGCCGGCCTCCCGTACCTCGGCGATGTCACGAATCACACCGTCGATGACGAAGCCGGCGATACCGCGGCGCTGGGCCACGGCGCACACGTTGCCGCCCGAAACGGCGTAATCGATATCCCCCGCCTCCACCACGATGACCGAACCGGGCGGGGCACGGTAGATCGCGGCATGCAGCATCAGGTTGTCACCTGGCGCACACTCCACCGGGTAGGCCGGTCCGGCTATGCGCGGGATCGGCTGCCACATCGGCCGGATGCCGATGTCCATGACGCGCTCGCGACCCATCGCGTCGGCAAGCGTTGTGGGTGAAAGGGTCTTGAAGGCGGTATAATCTGTCATGGTTGCTTACTCCGAGTTTTAACCGGTCATACAAATAACGTGCAACTTTTATACCGCACTAGTGTCTGGTCTTGAAGACGGGAAACCATAACATACTATGGCATGCACCCATGAGAGAAACGACATGACAATCCTTGGACAGGACCGCAACCCCGGGACCGAAGAAGACCACACCGGTCTCATCCGGGTTGAGTGCTATGCCGGTCAGCGCGCGGCGGAGTCACCACGCCGCTTCTTTCTGGGCCGGCGTGAAGTCAAGGTAATGGAGATTATCGATCGCTGGCTCGATCCGGATTACAGCTACTTCAAACTGCGTGGCGATGACGCTGGTATCTACATCCTGCGCCATGATCGCACCACTGATACCTGGGAGATGACCCTGTACGACAGTGGCACACACGAGGGAAGCAGGCTCTCCACAACACGCGAGGCATAAAGCGTCGCCAGGGACTGTCAAACCGGTAATCGGCATGGCGGCCGGCTGCACACCTGTCCCATAATGCAGGCGTGAGCCTTGATCCTGACTGGATAGACTTTATCAAGTGGGCCCTGCCGCAGTTGCGCCTGCGCTGGGCCGGTTTTCGAAAGGTGAGTGATCAGGTGCAGAGGCGGCTCTACCGGCGCCTGCAAGCCCTCGACCTGACAGGCCCCGGGGCCTACCGCGACTACCTGCGGCAATATCCCGGGGAATGGCAGGTACTCGATACGCTGTGCCGCATCACTATCTCGCGGTTTTACCGGGACCAGGGGGTTTATGCGCTGCTTGCCGGACAAATCATGCCGGATCTCGCGCAACAGGCCACACGGGACAGGCAGGCACAGCTGCGCATCTGGAGCGCCGGCTGTGCCTCCGGCGAGGAACCCTATTCACTTTCAATCCTGTGGACACTGCAACTCGAACAGCGTTTTCCGGACGTGGCATTGGCCATCCTGGCAAGCGATGTCGATCGACACCTCCTCGGGCGTGCCCGCAGGGCCTGCTACCCCTGGAGCAGTCTCAAGGATCTGCCGACCGCATGGCTCGAGGTGGCCTTCACGGAGTCCACCGCCGGTTACTGCCTGAAGGACAGATTCAGGCCGCCGGTGCTGTTGGTTGAACATGATGTACGCACGCCGGCGCCGGCCACGTCACTGCACCTGATCCTGTGCAGAAACCTGGTCTACACCTATTATGAACGGGACCTGCAGCAGGAGATCACGGCACGGCTGCACGCCGCCCTGCGGCCCGGCGGCATACTGGTGCTCGGCAGCCACGAGACCCTGCCGGCCGGGGTGACCGGATTTACGCCTCTGCCAGACAGGCACTGGATCTATACAAAAGCGCTCACCCGTTCACACTGAAACAGCATCCCGCACCAAGCCATAAAAAGGGGACATTCTGTTTTTTTCACGCTGCCTCGACCAAAGTACGGGAACCCGATGAAACGCAGGGACTTCATCAAGTATTCCACGCTCGCGCCCCTGGCCGCGGCGCTGCCGCGATCGACTGCTGCGTACTGGCCAACAACCACGTCCTGGACTGGGGCTATGCGGGACTCGAGGAGACCCTCTCGAGCCTGACCGGGTCGGAAATGACGTCCGTGAGCGCGGGTCGAACTGGCGGAAAATGCCGCACTGCAGCTGCGCTGGTAAATAGAAGACAATCTGCTTTTTTCAGTCAGGAGCGCTGCAAGGGATAAAAAGCAGAATGTCCCCATTTCCCCGGGATTATTGCCCCAGAAAGGGATAATCGGTGTAGCCGTGTTCATCGCCGCCGTAGAAGGTATCCGGGTCCGGGGTATTGAGCGCGGCACCGCTGCTGAAGCGTTCGACCAGGTCCGGGTTGGCGATGTACAGGGTACCGAATGACACCATGTCCGCCGCGCCGGACTGAACGGCCTGCTGCGCCCGTGCCAGGTCGTATTTGCAGTTCGCCATGTAGTGACCCCCGAAGGCGGTGCGGACCTGGCTGTAATCGATGGAACTGGAACCCGTGATCATGTCGCTCTCCACGACGTGCAGGTAGGCCAGGTCGAATCCGCTCAATACACCGGCGGCATGATTAAACGTCGTCTGGGGGTCGCTGTCGTGCATGTCGTTAAAATTGTTTTCCGGGGAAAGCCGCACCCCGACCCGGTCCGCCCCGATCTCTGCACAGACGGCTGTAGTTACCTCCTGCAGGAAGCGTGCACGGTTCTCAAGGGTACCGCCATAGGCGTCCGTCCGCTGGTTGCTACCATCGCGCAGAAACTGGTCAATGAGATAACCGTTCGCGGCGTGGATCTCGACACCGTCAAATCCAGCCTGCTGCGCGTTGCGCGCGGCCTGCACATATTGTTCCACGATGCCCGGGATTTCATCCCGATCCAGGGCCCTGGGCATCACGAAGGCCTGCATGCCCTCGTAGGTGACGGCCTCTCCGGCCGGCCGGATGGCGGAAGGCGCCAGCGGCAAGGCCCCGTCAGGCTGCAGCGAGGGATGGGAGATGCGGCCGACATGCCAGAGTTGCAGGAAGATGCGGCCCCCGGCTTCATGCACGGCCCGGGTGATGGCCTGCCAGCCTGCGACCTGCGCCGCGCTGTGGATGCCCGGCGTCGCCGGGTAGCCCACGCCCTGCGGTGAAATCTGGGTGGCCTCCGTGATAATGAGCCCGGCCGTGACCCGCTGCCGGTAGTACGCCACGTTCATGGCCTGCGGCACATTACCTGCGGCCGCGCGATTACGGGTCAGTGGCGCCATGACAATACGGTTCGGCAAGGCCAGCCGGCCCACCGTAATCGGTGAGAAAAGGTCCGTACTCATATCCGGCAAACCTCCAATGGCTGCGTTTGATGCAGTCCGTCTTATCAACGGATTGACCAATACAGCAATACAGCTTTCCTGTATGAACGTGGTTAATCGTCGCACGTCAACTAGACTATCCATGCAGATACAGACCGCAGTATGGCACACGCCGGTCTGCTCACTCTACTCTGACAGGCGGAGGTCGCCATGAGCATGAAAATCGTATCTACGGCATTCGATCACAACGGTGAGATACCCGCCCCCTGCACCTGTGACGACCGGGATAGCTCGCCGCAGCTCTCCTGGTCGGGATTGCCGGCAGGCACGCAAAGCCTGGCACTGATCGTGGATGACCCGGACGCACCGGATCCTGCCGCACCCCGAATGACCTGGGTGCACTGGGTGCTGTACAACATTCCTCCCGAAACAACCGGACTGGAACAGGCGACGGACCGCGACACCCTGCCGACCGGCACACGGGAAGGCATCAACGACTGGGGTCGAACCGGCTACGGTGGCCCCTGCCCGCCAACCGGCCGGCACCGCTACTTCTTCAAGCTGTACGCCCTGGATAGCCTGTTGCCGGATCTCGGCAAACCTGAAAAGCCGGACCTCCTGCACGCCATGGAGGGACATATCCTGGAACAGGCCGAACTCATTGGCACCTACCAGCGCGGCGGCTAACCGTCTCAAGAACTCGTTAAGGAGTTTGTATCCAGTCTTGTATGCGGCCTCAACTGACCCTCGACCGGAAGCTGCACATACACAGTAAGTGAAGGCCTAAAATTATGACTGGATCAGCACACTCCCATAACAGTCACGCTTGATCCAGGTGAGTCGACAAACATACGATTTGATACGGACTGGATGGAAGGCCCCGACTCAACCTGCACGATCTCATGGGAATTCTCGGTCCGGGATATATCGCTCGTGGACCCCGTAACACCGAACACCGTATCCGGCTCCTTCACGGGAGAGGTCAAACGCAGCAGCGGTGGATGTTCAATCACGGCTGAAGCCGCCATCGATCCCGTCTGGCTGTTACTGCCGGTTTTGATTGTCTTGTGTGGCCTCAGACTCCGTTACAAGAAAGTGGTTACTGGATGATAGATTCTCGAGGCACAACTCTCTAATTACGGACCCGTAGCAATTTTAATCGTTTCATTTGTACGATCCAGATATACAATATTCACAATACCGGCAGCATCAACGGCGACTGAAGGGTCAGCACCCACATCACCGATGCTGTCAATGAAATACTGCCTCCATAATCCGTCCACATTGGTGATATATTTGAGATCGTAGTTCTGGTCCCTATAGGCAATATGAAGACGGTCTGCATTATCAATAGCCAACCCTACCTCTTCACCACCGATCCAGCTAAAACTGTCCAGCTGCTCTGCCTGCCAGAAGTCACCTGCTTTACGGGTCAGCATCAAGCCGAACTTCGTGGAATAGGCAATATAAATATTGCCAGCAGAATCCAGCGCAGGCGCTGCACCACAATTGCTGTCTTCTGCAACAATCTCATTCTGCCAGTTACCCCCCTGATTATTCATAAGGTGGATGTAGCATTTGATACCTCTTGTTACAAAGACGATATGCACCACTCCTGGCCCATCGATCAGCATATCGATATCGCTGATTGATCCACTGGAGTATCCGACCAGGAACTCAATCTGCCAGTCGCCAGAAAGATTAGTTGCGTAATTCAACACTGTACCTGTTGAATCGTGGTAACTCTCGTAGGCAACATGCGCATAACCATTCGCATCGAGTTCAAGGGCATTGGTTCCGCCTACCCTGTCGGAAGAAATATCAGTAATCCACACACCGGTCAGATCACTTGCATACATAAGGCGGTCATTGATGCCGTCGATATAACTGATGCTGTTGGCACCGGCCGAATCAATTTCGATATCAGTATCACCATAAATTCCAGCACCCTCATCAACTATTGAATACTTCCAGTCTGACGCATCCTTGTATGCCAGCATGACACCACTGGCGTTACGGTAGCTGATACGGGGCAGATTGCCGTTATCAAGAACCAGTGCAGGTTCTCTTCCGGAATCGATGGTATCAATACTCCAAGCTTCAACGCCTGGCGTAGTGACGCAAGCCTCATTGCTTTTACCCACACTACCGAGTGGGATTCTTATCGCATATACGACATAACAATACCGGGTGAGCGGCTCAAGCATCCTGTTCCTGCCACTGGTACTGCCAAGGTAATACACAACAGTGTCTTCACCATTGCGCACAAAACTGTAATTGGAGATTGTTTCCGGATGCGGTGTCCAGTCCAGGGATACTTCACTTGGAGTGATTGCGCTGACACTCAGCGTCATAGTTTGCGGTGCTGCACTACCCCCGCCGCCACAGGCAACAACATATATCACGCCGATACCAGCAATCATCAGGATGATGGGGCGTATCCATAGCTTCCTGCTCATAACACACGTCCAAGATGCCCTAGGTCTAATAAAATTATAGTTCGCATTTGCACACCAGTTCCGGATCTGACGACCCGGTACAGGTGAAATGTCTCGGGTATTTAGTTTGAATCAATCGGTAGCAAGCTGGCCTGGCGATCTGGATGTGCCCACTGATTCTACGCAACTAACTGTTTTAAAATACATTAGTTTATCCTGCAGAGACGCAGGACAGAGATCAGACTGTATGGCGGAGAGGGAGGCCGCTCACGCACATCCTTGTGCATTAGGATTACTCGGGCTCGCGCCCTCGCCCTTCGGGCCGCCGGCAGAGCCGGCGTTCTGCGCGGCTACGCCGCTTGTCGAACCGACCATTTTATTATCGAGGGTCCGAACCCTCTTTACTACCAACAATAGAAAAGGGGCCTCAAGGGCCCCCTTTTCTATTGTTGGCGGAGAGGGAGGGATTACTCGGGCTCCCGCACTCGCCCTTCGGGCCGCCGGCAGAGCCGGCGTTCTGCGCGGCTACGCCGCTTGTCGAACCAACTGATTGATTATCGAGGGTCCGAACCCTCTTTACTACCAACAATAGAAAAGGGGCCTCAAGGGCCCCCTTTTCTATTGTTGGCGGAGAGGGAGGGATTCGAACCCTCGATACGGGGTTACCGTATACACACTTTCCAGGCGTGCTCCTTCAACCACTCGGACACCTCTCCGGATATTTACATGGATCAGCCAGCCGGCCATCCGACAAGTCCTTTTTGAACGGAGCACGCTTGCGTGCACGTTATTCCGGGCATCCTGCCCTCCACCCCTTCGGGGCCAGTGCCGCTACGCGCCACTGTTCCAGATCGTTCCAGACGATCTGGTCAACCACTCGGACACCTCTCCGGATCGATCAAGCGCGCAAGGGTAAACCAGAACCGGCAGCTGTTCAAATTCCCGCCATAAACAGGCAGGATAGTTTAGTGGCGGAGAGGGTGGGATTCGAACCCACGCAGGGCGGTAAAGCCCTCAACCGATTTCGAGTCGGTGCCGTTATGACCACTTCGGTACCTCTCCAGTCTTTCCAAATTGTCTACCGGCCTGCTGGATCTATCCGCCGGTGCAGTATGATAACCTCCGAACCAGCATCGAAACCAATAAGGCCCAGGCCGAAAAAACACTCATGGGATTTGAATCTACCGGGGCAAGATTCCAGCCAGCCAGTCAGGCGGCATATTCTAGCGTATGCGGGGCACCTGTCGCCACGGTCCATATCGCCCTGGGGCTGTTTTTCGCGCTTCTGCTTGGCGCCTGTGGCAAGCCGCCTTCCCTCATCGAGCAGATCCAGTCCCGGAATGAACTGATCGTAATTACCCGCAACAGCCCAACCACCTATTATGAGGGTAGCGACGGACCGACCGGGTTTGAATACGAACTCGCCAGTCGCTTCGCGGCACATCTGGGCGTTGAACTGCGTATCGTGGTACCGGCTAACTTCAAGGACATCCTGCCCCTGGTAGCGCGTGGCGATGCGCACCTGGCAGCGGCCGGCCTGACAGTGACAGACAGGCGTAAACAGACCGTTCGCTTCGGCCCGGTCTACCAGGAGATCACGCCCCAGCTGATCTACCGCCGGGGCTCCGGCCGGCCCAGGTCATTCGAGAATCTCAATGGCCACCTCGAGGTCGTCGCCGGCAGCAGCCACGTGGAACGCCTGGAGGCCGTGCTCGATGAACACCCCGACCTCAGCTGGCAGGAAAATGAGGAATTGGAGAGCGAGGACCTGCTCTCCATGGTCTGGCAACAACTGATTGACTACACCATCGCCGACTCCAACGAATTGTCCATCAACCGGCACTTCTATCCCGAGCTGCATCCGGCCTTTGATATAAGCCCGCCGGAACCGCTGGCCTGGGCAATGGCGCGCAGCGATGATGACAGCCTGTATAACGCAACCGTGGACTTCTTTGCCGGTATTCGGGAAGACGGCTCGCTGGACCAGCTGATCGAGCGCTACTACGGCCATATCAGCGACTTCGACTATGTCGGCACCCGCCGCTACCAGGCACACATCGAACAACGCCTGCCCCCCTACCTGGATGTCTTCAAGCAGGCCGCCGGGCTGGTGAACATGGACTGGCGGTTGATTGCGGCCATCGGCTATCAGGAGTCTCACTGGGACGAGGATGCGGTTTCTCCAACAGGGGTACGCGGATTGATGATGCTGACCCAGGCGGCGGCCAAGGACCTGGGCATCGAAGACCGGCTGGACCCTGTGCAGAGCATCCTTGGCGGTGCCAGGTACATCGAACGCATGCGGGCGAAAATCCCGGAGCGGATAGCCGAACCCGACCGCACCTGGCTGGCCCTGGCGGCCTACAACGTCGGCTACGGACACCTCGAGGATGCCAGGATCCTGACCCAGAAAAACGGCGGCGACGCAGACAAGTGGATCGACGTGAAAAAGAACCTGCCGCTACTGAGTCAGAAGAAATGGTTCAAGCAAACCCGCTATGGCTATGCGCGCGGACGCGAGCCGGTTCGCTATGTGGAGAATATCCGCTCTTACTACGACATCCTGATCTGGTACACAGACCGCGAGATCGTCGAAGTCGAGATACCGAAACCGCTGATGCTGGACTCCCCCGCCCTGTAGCACCGGCCGCTCATTGCCCGAGCAGTTCCGCCTCCAGTGACAGGTAGACCTGGTAGGCGTTGCGGCGGTTCGCCTCGGCGAAGGCCGGCAGGTCTTCGAATTCCGACCAGTCGATAGCCTCGTAGGCCTCGTTGAAGGGCACAAACTCGCTGACCGCCTGTGCCAGGTTGTTCCGCAAGTGAGCGAGGTAAGTCCGGGTCAGACCGATCGCCTCGTTAGGCTTGTCGGCCGCGGCGCCATGACCGGGTACCAGGGCCACCAGCTGCTCCTTTTCCATGCGCTCCAGCACCTTGAGCCAGTGCCGGGTATTGGCATCACCGAGGAACGGAACCCGCCCCTCGAAGATGACATCGCCGGAGAACAGCACCCGGTCCGGCGCCACGTACAGGGTCAGGTCGCCATCCGAGTGGGCGGCACCCACAGTGGTGACGATGAACTCCGCATCCCCGAGCCGGAAATGCCGGCCCTCACTCAGGTACTGGTCGGGATAGACCAGCCGCGTGTTGTCATCGACCCAGGGGTCGAGGGTAAAGCGGCGCTCCTCGAGACGCTCCCGCGCATTCTCGGATTCCAGGTATTTCCCGGCGCCAGCCGGGGCCAGGATTTCGGCATCCAGGTCCTCGAACACCTGCAACCCGTAGATATGGTCGGCGTGGTAGTGGCTGAGAATCACCCGGACAACGGGCTCATCGGTGATGGTGCGGATCTTCTCCAGCAGCATCTGCCCCAGCGAGGGGGTACCGAGGGCATCAAACACCACCACACCGGCACCGGTCACGACAAAGCCGGCATTGGATATGAAACCCTCATTGTCGGTCGCCACCCCGGGTGCGCCCTCGACATAGTAGACATGCTCGGAAACCTGCCTGACCTTCATGTCGACACTGGCCGGTGCATAGACGCTGCCGTTTTCCGGCAGCTGTTGTTCGCCGGCACCCGCAACCAGGGTCCAGGCCATTAACAGCAAAACAGGAATTGTGCGACTTAACTGCATTAATTAATCATACAACGATCTGCCGGATAGTTCCCGCGAGGTGCTGCCCGGCAGCCTTCAACCCCGCCTTGCCCTGAAAAAACGCTTCAGCACCTCTCCGCATTCATCTGCCAGCATCCCGCCGGTCACCTCCACGCGGTGATTCAGACCGGGCAGTTCGAAGCCCCGGCACAGGCTGCTGACCGCCCCGCCCTTCGGATCGCAGGCCCCGAACACCAGCCGCGCGACCCGGGCATGGACCATGGCGCCCACGCACATCAGACAGGGCTCCAGGGTGACATAGAGCGTGGAGCCGGTCAGGCGGTAGTTGCTGAGTTGCCTGCCGGCCGCGCGCAGGGCCATGACCTCGGCGTGGGCCGTCGGGTCATGCCGACCGATCGGCTGGTTCCAGCCCTCTCCGATGACGGCTTCGCCCTGCACCACAACGGCGCCGACCGGGACCTCGTCCTCGGTCGCGCCCCCGGCCGCCAGGGCCAGGGCATGCTGCATCCAGTAGCTGTCGTGGGCGTCTATTCCCACTCGATTATCAATGGCCCACCAAAGTCCAGTGCTGACAAGGGCTTCCTGATGATTACAAGTGCCGATATCACGAATAATACCATTATCAATTTTGTCATTGATATATTTTAAGTAAAAATTGATGTTTTATCATACGGTATCATTTAGAGGCAGAGGCACAGCCATAGCCCGGTATGACATCGCTTACGGCACCAATACTGGCAAGATCCTGAGGCGCTGCATACCCTTAACCTGAGGGGTCATCATGCAGCCGTATTGACAAGAACGTCTATGCCATACCGTACTACCCGGCAGACCGCATCCGGAAATTCTCATTGTGCACCGACAGCTATTGTCATCATGGTTATATCGAACCACACGAAGCGGGAATGAATAAGGCGAGCCAATCAAAACCCACACCCTATACCCGGAAGATACTCAGGCGGTTTGTCGAAAGATACTATTGCTGAAGAGAGGTTAAGAAATAATCCCTCTGCTCCCCGATATCTCTGTTTATTTACAGCTTCGGTGTGGCCCTGCCTGAACCCGGGACACAATGGATCACCATCACATGGGGCCTGTTGCAGGCAGCTGGCGTCTACATCGCCCTGCCAGCCTGGACTGGAAAATCGGTGTTTCATATGACGATTTCACTTATCATACCTGTTTAACCGCGAGTGGAAAACATCATGAGCAAGAAACCTGTCGTTGGCGTGGTCATGGGCAGTGACAGTGACTGGAAAGTCATGTGCCAGGCCTGTGAAATCCTCAAAGAATTTGGTGTCCCCCACGAAGCAAAAGTCGTATCCGCGCACCGTACACCCGATGCCATGTTTGACTATGCAGAAACCGCGGCTGAACGGGGTATCCAGGTGATTATTGCCGGTGCCGGTGGTGCTGCGCATTTACCGGGCATGATTGCCTCGAAAACGATCGTGCCTGTACTCGGTGTACCGGTTACATCACGTGCCCTCAAGGGGCTGGACTCACTGCTTTCCATCGCACAAATGCCAAAAGGTATTCCGGTCGCGACCTTTGCGATAGGCGAACCGGGGGCGGCCAATGCCGGCTTGTTTGCTATCTCCATACTGGCCAACAACGATGAAAAATATGCCAGGAAAATGCATGCCTTCAGAAAGAAACAACGCGCCAAAGTGCGCGCAATGAAATTGCCCCAAGTATGAAGGTCCTCCCTGGCAGCACAATCGGCATGCTCGGTGGTGGCCAGTTAGGGCGCATGTTTACCGTTGCAGCACGCACGATGGGATATGAGGTTATCGTACTGGATCCGGACGAAGAGAGCCCAGCAGGCAAACTGGCCACCGATCATGTCTGCGCCAGTTATGAAGATCAAACTGCGCTGGACTATATGGCCAAAACCTGCGATGCCGTCACCACCGAATTTGAAAACGTCCCTGCTTCAACATTAGAAACATTGGCCGCAACATGCCCGGTTCGCCCTGCCGCCTACGCTGTCACTATCACCCAGGATCGCATTCATGAAAAAACTTTTTTAAGGGAAAAGGGTTTTCCGACGGTACCGTTTGCAGTGATTCGTTCACTGCAGGACTTGCAACAAGGCATTGCGCAAGTCGGTACACCGGCGAATCTGAAAGTATCGCGATTTGGTTATGACGGCAAAGGACAGCTCGGTCTTGACTCAGTGGATGATATTGATGCGGCATGGAAGTCATTGAACGGTGAGGACTGTGTACTGGAACAACGCATACCTCTGGACATCGAAGTATCTGTCGTGCTCGCACGTGGTATTGATGGAGAAGTCAGGACCTTTCCCGTTGCTGAAAACGTGCATAAAGGTGGCATACTGGATGTCAGTATTGTCCCGGCGCGAATAGATGATTCTATCGCTGAAAAGGTTATCGCGATGGCAAAAGATATTGCCACGGCACTGGACTATATCGGCGTCATGGCTGTCGAGTTTTTCATTTCCAATGGCGGGCTCATGGTAAACGAAATCGCGCCGCGTCCACACAACAGTGGACATTACACCCTGGACGCCTGCGTGACAGATCAGTTTGAACAACAGGTGCGTGCCGTATGTGGCATACCACTGGGGAACACCATGCAATTAACCCCGGTGGTGATGGTTAACATGTTGGGCGATATCTGGCATAACGGTCATAGCCCGGACTGGAACAAACTTCTGGACCACCCCAATATCAAGTTACATCTCTACGGAAAACGTGAAGCACGCCCCGGCAGAAAAATGGGTCACTATAACGTCGTTGCCAGCACCATTGACGAAGCTTTACAGCTGGCCAAATCAACCCGACAGGCACTCAGCAAACCTCAGGAATTACTGGAATTTTTCTGAACCAGGTCCTGTTGTCAAATCTGCAAATGCAAACGTAATTATTTCACCACTGACCCCATGACTGGCTTCATGACCCGGCACTGCCTCGTCCTGGCGCATGGCGTTTAACAACCCCGTACTAACAGTAAGCAGGGCGTTGTTACGCGATATACCCTGGTAATGCAAAAGCTGCCATCTTTGTCAATCTGCAACATACCTGCCACAAAGGCCGCCATACAAGTCGGATCGTATCGATTAGCTGCAAGCCAGCTGGATACACCCCGGTTCGCCGGCTACTCTCACTCGATTGTAAACGAGCTATTTTTACGATTGATTTTCAATAGGTTACTTGTTAGCTCAGTCCATTAAAAATAGCATATTCAGTTGCCTGTCTTCGGTAACAACACCTGTTTCACATTGCATCAACCAGATGCAGCCACAGCTAGACATGACGTGCTGTAAAGACTAGAATTTAGTCAACTTAATTAAGTTAATTAAGTTAATTAATATAGGTGCGCTATGAAAATACTCAACGCCAGTGACGCCAAACGCGAATTCGGTGAGGTTCTTATCAACGCACAACACGGTCCTGTTGGCATCAACCGCAACGGCAAACCCGTTGCCGTGGTGATCTCAGCGTCTGAATATGCGCAGCTTGAAGCGCTGAAAGAGGCTCATCTGAAGCAGTCTATCGAAGAAGGTATCGCCGACTTGCAGGCCGGAAAAATCAGCGATGGCAAATCCGTCATCGACAAAGTACGCAAACGGGTGAATGGCTAAGCCGTGGCGAGGCGCAGCCCCCGCTACCAATTAACGGACAAAGCGGAACGTGATCTTGAAGGTATTATCGACTATACCGTCCAGGAGTGGGGAGTCTCTCAAGCCAATACTTACCTTGACGGCCTGGAAACGCGCGCGCTGATCCTTGCTGAAAATCCTGACCTTGGAACGACACGCGAGACACTCTCTGAGGGGCTACTCAGCTTCCCTTACGAAAGCCATATTCTATATTACAAAAAACACGCCCGCGACATTGTGATTGTACGAGTACTCCATCAGCATATGGATCCGGTGAAGCACCTTTGATTCTTCCAGTCAGCCGAACTTCTGAGAGCGAACTGCTATACATTGCTGCTTTCCCGCTGACTGCACATGATGTGCATACGCAAAGTCACAACAGCATAGGAACAACAGTCCTGGGGCAACCCCCCTCCTGATACACGTCAGCGTCAAACCCACGGTGTTTCTTATATGAAGCCGGGTTTAGTCATGGCAGCCCTTCACATATAAAACCCGCCGTTCCAGTGCCAGCCAGTGCCGGTCACTCCCACTCAATGGTCGCGGGCGGTTTGCCGGAGATGTCGTAGGCGACGCGGGAAATGCCCGGCACCTCGTTGATGATGCGGCGCGAGACCAGGTCGAGGAATTCATACGGCAGGTGTGCCCAGCGTGCAGTCATGAAGTCGATGGTTTCCACGGCGCGCAGTGCCACCACGTAGGAGTAGCGGCGGCCGTCACCTGTCACCCCGACCGACTTCACCGGCAAAAAGACCGTGAAGGCCTGGCTGACACCGTCATACAGGTCGTGCTTGCGCAGTTCCTCGATGAAGATATGGTCGGCCAGGCGCAGGGTATCGGCGTATTGTTTCCTGACCTCACCGAGGATACGCACGCCCAGGCCGGGGCCCGGGAAGGGATGCCGGTACACCATATCGAACGGCAGTCCGAGTTCCACACCCAGCTTGCGCACCTCGTCCTTGAACAGCTCGCGCAATGGCTCCAGCAGCTTGAGGTTCATCTCCTCGGGCAGGCCACCGACATTGTGGTGGGACTTGATCAGGTGGGCCTTGCCGGTCTTGGCACCGGCCGATTCGATCACATCCGGGTAGATGGTGCCCTGCGCCAGCCACTGGGTGTCTTCGCTCAGCCTGTCGGCCTCTTCCTCGAACACCTCGATAAACAGGTTGCCGATGATCTTGCGCTTCTGCTCCGGATCCTCGACCCCCTCGAGGGCGGCCAGAAAGCGCTGCTCGGCGTCCACACGGATGACGTGCACCCCCATGTGCTCGGCGAAGGTGGCCATCACCTGGTCCCCTTCCTGGTAACGCAACAGGCCGTTGTCCACGAACACGCACACCAGCTGCTCGCCGATAGCCTTGTGCAACAGGGCGGCGACCACGGAGGAATCCACGCCACCCGACAGGCCCAGCAGGACATTTTCTTCGCCCACCTGGTCACGGATGGCCTGCAGGCTGCTCTCGATGATGTGGTCTGCCGTCCACAGGGCATCACAGTCGCACAGGTCAATGACAAAGCGATTGAGAATACGCTCGCCCTGACGGGTATGCGTGACCTCGGGATGGAACTGCAGTCCGTAGTAACCGCGCTCATCGTCCGCCATGGCGGCGATCGGCGCGCTCCCGGTAGAGGCAATCACCTTGAAGCCGTCCGGCAGCCCGGTGACGTGATCGCCGTGGCTCATCCAGACATCCAGCAGGCCATAGCCCTCGGGGCTGGTGTGGTCCTCGATATCCGTCAGCAGGCGCGAATGGCCATGAGCGCGCACCTGGGCGTAACCGTATTCGTGGTGAGTCGCGGTCTCCACCTTGCCGCCCAGTTGCATGGCCATGGCCTGCATGCCATAGCAGATGCCCAGCACCGGAATGCCCAGCTCGAACACCAGCGACGGGACCTGCGGGGCATAGTCCCCGGTAACGGTCTCCGGACCGCCCGACAGGATGACACCCCGGGGATGGAAGACGCGGATCGCCTCCGCCTCCATGTCATAGGGGTGGATTTCGCAATAGACCCCGGCCTCGCGCACGCGTCGGGCAATCAACTGGGTGTACTGGGAACCGAAATCCAGTATCAGGATCCGGTGTGCATGTATGTCGTTTGTGGCAGTCAAGGTTCGGCCTCAAAGCAGTTCACCGCAGAGACGCAGAGGACGCGGAGAAAAATGTTAAAAAGCAATAATGCAGAATTGCAGACAATGGAAACGGTTTATCAGAGAAAGCTGTTCACAAGCAGACTGCCGATGAGCTATTTTCTTTGAACTTCTTCGCGTCCTCTGCGCCTCTGCGGTGAATACGCCGTAAATAATCCAGCTCGATCAATCCACCCGG
>CAMYJZ010000007.1 GCA_947258845.1 uncultured Ectothiorhodospiraceae bacterium
CAGAACAGCGGCTGCGACAACACCGTCAGCACGCCGTAATCGACCGTGAGCTCCAGCCCCGGGGCAACCTCGGCCATTTCATCCTGCAGCTTGGGCCCGATAAACAAGCGCGTCTTGAAACTTCCGGTCGCTCCGGCCGCGATGGTCTGGTTCGGTGAAATCAGTCCCATGACATAGCGGGCGCCACTCAGTGTCTTGGTGTAATAACGGTTTTCCTCACCGGCCTCGGGGACCAGGGCGGCGAGGAAATAATGCTGGATCATCGCCGCCCAGCCGTCGCTGATCGTGCGGTCGAGATCGGCCTCGGCCATGTCATCGAAATCGATCTTCTCGTATTTTTCTTCCGGGCTGTAGAGCACGCCGCCGAGGTAGGTGATGATAAACGTGGACTGGGCCGGCTCCGCCATCGGGGTTCGCTGCAACTGACGGTACTGACGCCCGCGCCAGTCACTGGCCGTGGTGTTGTTGACCGTGTGTTCCACATCGATCGCGTAACTGCCGCGGTGGAAGGTATAGGTCTTGGTGACCTCTACCCCGGTGGGGCTGCGCCAGTGCAACGGGACCTGCAGGGTATCGGCGCCGTCCGCCAGGCGGTAGTGCGTCTGGCCGGCGCTATAGACGGCGTGGTGGGTGGGTTCCTCGCCGTCCGGGGTGCGCAAGCCGGATTGCACCACGAACAGCTTCGGCAGCGTGCCATTCAACAGGCGGAAGGGCGCCGAATCGTCCGCGGTCGTCTCCGGGTAGGCCAGCAGGTCGACGCTGCGCACATCACCGCCGGTGGTATCGAGCGCGATACGCAGGACATCGGTCTCGACCCGCAGTTGCTGCCCGCTGCTCAGCACCAGTTCCTCCGGCGGCAGGGTCTGCGCCGGCTGCGTATCGCCGGCGGCAACCGGCAGGTCATCGGCGGGTGGTGCGGATGCCGTTGCGGATTCAGTCGTTGCAGTCGGGCTTTCGGCAAGCGGCTTCTGGCCGTAGTCCTCCATCCAGGCCTGCCACAGCAGCAGCACCACAAAGGAAAGCGCTACGAACAGGAACAAGCGCTGGTTATCCATGGCTGTGACTCACGTCCTTGTCGGGCACCGGGTCGATGCCGCCTTCGTGCCACGGGTGGCAGCGTGACAGGCGGCGCACGGACAGGGCGCTGCCGCGCAACACGCCGAAGCGTTCAATAGCGGTTATGGCATAGCAGGAGCAGGTGGGGTGAAAACGGCAATGCCCGCCAACCCAGGGACTGAGCAGCAGGCGATAGGCCTTGATGAGCTGTATTACGAGCCAGCGCATTTCTTGATCAATCGTGTCCAGATATTTTCCAGTGCCTGTGCCAGGGCCATATTGTCCTGCTGGTCGATGCCGAATCGGCCGATGACGACAATGTCCAGCCCGCCCAGCCGTGCCTGTGTATTGCGGAAGCTTTCCCGTACCTGGCGCTTGATCCGGTTGCGTGCCACGGCCCGGCGCGCCGCCTTGCGGGAGACTACCAGGCCGAGTCGCGGGTACTCCCGATCATTGGGGATGGCCAATGCCGTAAACCAGCGGTCGCTTGCCTTGCAGCGACAACCATCAAAAACCCGTTTGAATTCGGCGGGCTCTGTCAGACGCGCCTGCCGTGGGAAACGCGTCACGCCAGGACGCAGGATGCCGTTTCAGACAGACAGCCGGGCACGGCCCTTGGCGCGCCGTGCCTTGATGACGGCCCGGCCGCTCTTGGTGCTCATGCGGGCACGGAAACCGTGAGTCCGCTTGCGCTTCAGGTTGCTGGGTTGAAATGTTCTTTTCATGGCACACCAAATTCCAAAAATAACAACGAAATAGTCCACGCCCCGGCGGACGTGAAAAGGCCGCAAAGGGTACTGTTTTAGCCTCAGTACTGTCAACCGGAAAAGTCACCCGGCCGCCGTCCCGGCATGTGGATAACTTTCAGCGACAGGTATAGACTGCTCCCCCTTGGTATCGCTTTTCAACAAAAACAGAGGGAGATTTGACTGGTGGAGGCGTCGCTCTGGCAAAAATGTCTGGTACGTCTGGAAAACGAACTGCCGGAGCAACAATTCAACACCTGGATACGCCCCCTGCACGCCGTCGAGACGCCCGACAGCCTGCGCCTGCTGGCGCCCAACCAGTTCGTGCTCGACTGGGTCAGGAAACACCACTTCGATACCATCTCCCGCACCCTGCATGACATCGGTCCGGACACCACCACCAGGGTCCAGCTCGATATCGGCAGCAGCAACCGGGTGGCAGACCCCTTGCCGGCAACGGTCGCAACCATTGCCCCCCGCACCCAGGCGGCAGACGCGACGGCACCGGTGCAGTACAAGAGCAACCTGAACCCTGATTTCACCTTCGATTCCTTCGTCGGCGGCAAGTCCAACCAGCTGGCGCGTGCGGCCTCCATGCAGGTCGGGGAAAATCCGGGCGGGGCCTACAACCCGCTGTTCATCTACGGCGGTGTCGGTCTCGGCAAGACCCACCTGATGCACGCCGTGGGCAACCTGATTCTGGAGCGCAACCCCACGGCACGCGTGATCTACCTGCACTCGGAACGCTTTGTCGCCGATATGGTCAAGGCGCTGCAGCATAATGTCATCAACGAGTTCAAGCGCTTCTACCGGACCGTGGATGCCCTGCTGATCGACGATATCCAGTTCTTTGCCGGAAAGGAACGCTCACAGGAAGAATTCTTCCATACATTCAATGCCTTGCTTGAAGGCCAGCAACAGGTGATCCTGACCTGTGACCGCTACCCCAAGGAGGTCCAGGGCCTGGAAGAGCGCCTCAAGTCGCGCTTCGGCTGGGGCCTGACCGCCGCGATCGAACCGGCGGAACTGGAAACCCGCGTGGCCATCCTCATGAACAAGGCCACCCAGAACAATATCGAGCTGCCGGACGACGTGGCGTTTTTCATCGCCAAGCGCATCCAGTCCAACATCCGTGAACTGGAAGGTGCCCTGCGGCGGGTCATGGCCAGTGCCCGGTTTACCGGTCGTCCCATCACACTGGAATTCACCAAGGAGGCCCTGCGGGACCTGCTGGCCCTGCAGGACAAGCTGGTGACCATCGACAACATCCAGAAAGTCGTGGCGGAATATTACAAGATCCGCGTGGCCGACCTGCTGTCACCACGCCGCAGCCGCACCATTACCCGGCCGCGCCAGGTAGCCATGGCGCTGGCGAAGGAACTGACAACGCACAGTCTTCCCGAAATCGGTGATGCCTTCGGTGGCCGTGACCACACCACTGTGCTGCATGCCTGTCGCAAGGTCGTTGAACTCAAGGAAGGCGATGCCCGCATTAACGAGGACTATAGCAACCTGTTGAGAACCCTGACGACATAGTGTGGGTAAGGTGTGGATAACAATTCGCGCTATATTTGTCCCCTGTTATCCACAGCTTGCCCACCGTTAATCACAGGCTTTTGATGATAGATGTACTCTTTACAACTGACTGTAGATAAACTGTTTATACTGCTTACCCACAGGATTCGCTGTGCTTAATTAAATTAACAAATATCTTTAAAATATCTAAATATATATTATGAAATTTACCATTCAGCGTGAAACTCTGCTCAAACCCCTGCAACAGGTTGTCGGTGTTGTTGAACGCCGTCAGACCCTTCCTATACTGGGCAATGTGCTGCTCAATACCACCAGGAAAAGTCTCAAGCTGACGGCCACGGATCTCGAAGTCGAGTTGCAGGCACAGGCCAAGGTCGCGATCACGGAGACCGGTGACATTACCCTTCCGGCGCGTAAACTGCTGGATATCTGCCGCACCTTGCCTGAAGCGGCGGACATCGATATCTCCATCAAGAACGAGCGTGCACAAATTCGTTCCGGCAAGAGCCGTTTTACCCTGGCGACCATGCCGGCCAGTGAATTTCCGGTGGTCGACAAGATCAAAAGCGCGCGCAAGCTGGCGGTTGCGCAAAACGACCTGCGGGCGTTGATCGACCGTACCGCCTTTTCCATGGCACAGCAGGATGTGCGCTACTACCTGAACGGTCTGATGCTGGAGGCGGCCAGCGGAGTCTTGCGCGGTGTCGCCACCGACGGTCATCGGCTGGCCTTGTGCGAGTTTGTCCTGGATACGGGTGATACCACCGAGCAACAGGTCATCGTACCGCGCAAGGGGGTGCAGGAGCTGCACCGCTTGCTGGAGGAGGACGATGCCGAGGTACAGGTCGAGATCGGCAGCAATCATATCCGCATCACCACCGCCGCTCTGCGTTTCACCTCCAAGTTGATCGACGGGCGTTTCCCTGACTATCACCGCGTCATTCCCAAGGGGGCCGACAAGAGCCTGGTGATTAACCGCGAGCAGCTGCGCCAGGCGCTGACCCGGACATCGATTCTGTCCAATGAAAAATACCGCGGTATTCGCCTGGATATTTCAAAAAATAACCTTAAAATTCAAGCACATAATCCAGAACAGGAAGAGGCGGTAGAGGAAATCGAGGTTGACTTCGGGCATGAGCCCCTGCTGATCGGTTTTAACGTGACCTATCTCCTGGACGTGCTGAGTGCCATTCAAAGCCCGGAGGTGGAGGTATTGCTGAGTGATTCGAACAGCAGTGCGCTGATCCACGCCCCGGGAGTGAATGATTGCCGCTATGTGGTTATGCCGATGCGCCTGTAACGGTGGCCAGGCACCGAACGGTCACTGCTACCGCTGCTTGATTCATTGCCGACTCTAACCACGGGACTGCAGCGACTCGATATCGGACAGTTCCGAAATATCGAAACCGCAAGACTGGTCTTCTCCCCCGGTCTGAACCTGATCACCGGTCCCAATGCAGCGGGCAAGACCAGTCTGCTGGAGGCCGTGTACTGTCTCGGGCGGGTCCGCTCCTTTCGAACAGCACATCCCGATCAGCTCATCCGCCATGGGCAGTCGGCCTTTCGCGTGGTCGGACATGTCGGTCTGGCGGATGGTCGGGTCATCCCCGTCGGGATACAGCGTCGGCCCGGGGCCTATGATATTCACCTGGAAGGCCGCCCCCTGCGACGGCTTTCCGATCTTGCCGGCCGTTTTCCGGTTCATCTCATGACCGGGGATACTGCCAACATCCTGAACGGGGGTCCGCGCTACCGACGACAGTCGCTTGACTGGGCGTTGTTTCACGTGGAACACACTTACCGGGATGCCTGGCAACGCTACGCCCGTGCCTTGCGCCAGCGCAATGCGGCCCTGAGAGATCATGCGCCGGTGGCACTGGTTACGGTATGGGACAGTGAACTGGTGGATGCGGCCACCTTGCTGGATTGCTTGCGGCGTGACTACCTCGAGGACCTCTCCGGACATGTGGCCAGGGAGCTGGCCGCCCTGCTTCCCGGCAAGACATTCCTTATCCGTTACCAGCCGGGCTGGGCGAAAGGCCTGACCCTGGCAGAGGCCCTGGAAAAATCGCTGGAGAGGGACCGGGTACGGGGTTACACCCAGGCCGGGCCCCATCGCGCGGACTTTGCCATGTTGCTGGATGACCGGCCAGCGCAGGCCGATTATTCACGGGGACAGCAGAAGACCTTGCTGGTCGGGTTTTTGCTGGGTCAGGCAAAACTGCAGCATGCACTGGAGGGGCCGAGGGGGGTCTTTTTGCTGGACGACCTGGCCAGTGAACTGGATACCGAACATCAGGGGCGGGTACTTTCAGGGCTGGCTGAATTGGAGACCCAGGTCTTCGTGACCGCTATCGACTCCCGGGCGCTGGATCTTGCCACGTGGCCGGCTCATAAAAGGTTTCACGTGGAACATGGCGACATACGGGAAGTGGTATAATGCGTCGGTTCACTCAAGGATAATGCCATGACCGACACCAATAATTCCTATACCTCATCCAACATCAAGGTCCTCAAGGGCCTGGACGCCGTGCGTAAACGGCCGGGCATGTACATTGGGGATACGGATGATGGCACCGGTCTGCATCATATGGTGTTCGAGGTCGTTGATAATGCCGTTGACGAAGCCTTGGCCGGCCATTGCCATGAAATCAATGTCATTCTGCATAGCGACCAATCCGTCACCATTACCGACGACGGGCGCGGCATACCGGTCGATATGCATGAGGAGGAGGGCTGCTCCGCGGCCGAGGTCATTATGACCGTCCTGCATGCCGGCGGTAAATTTGATGACAATTCCTACAAGGTGTCCGGTGGCCTGCACGGTGTGGGTGTTTCGGTGGTGAATGCCCTGTCCGAGAACCTGCGCCTGACTATCCACCGCGATGGTCGGATCTATACCCAGGAATATCATATGGGCGTGCCCCAGGCGCCATTGAAGACCGTTGGTGAAACGGACCGTACCGGTACCGAAGTGCGTTTCAAGCCCAGTACAACGGTCTTTTCAGATACCGAATACCATTATGACATCCTGGCCAAGCGACTGAGGGAACTGTCTTTTTTGAATTCCGGCGTGCGTATCAGGCTGTCTGACAAGCGCACCGACAAAGAGGATGTCTTTGAATACCGGGGCGGAATCAGGGCTTTCGTCGAGCATCTCAACCGCAATAAGACCCCGCTGCACCCGACGGTGTTCTATTTCTCCGGGGACAAGGACCGGGTCGGCGTCGAGGTTGCGATGCAATGGAACGATTCCTACCAGGAAAATATCTTCTGTTTCACCAATAACATCCCCCAGCGAGACGGGGGTACCCACCTGGCGGGTTTCCGCAGTGCCCTGACACGGACCCTGAATCAGTACATGGAAAAAGAGGGCATCATGCGCAAGGCGAAGGTGACGGCCACCGGCGATGATGCCCGCGAGGGCCTGACGGCCGTGTTGTCCGTGAAGGTGCCGGATCCGAAGTTTTCTTCGCAGACCAAGGACAAGCTGGTGTCATCGGAGATCAAGGGTATTGTCGAGTCCACGGTCGGCGAACAGTTCCAGAACTACCTGCTGGAGAATCCGGCAGAGGCCAAGGCCATCACCTCCAAGATCCTGGATGCAGCCCGCGCCCGTGAGGCGGCCCGCAAGGCGCGTGAAATGACCCGCCGCAAGGGCGCCCTGGACGTGGCCGGTCTGCCGGGCAAGCTGGCCGATTGCCAGGAGCGTGATCCGGCCCTGTCCGAACTGTTCCTGGTGGAGGGTGACTCCGCGGGCGGTTCGGCCAAGCAGGGGCGCGATCGCAAGTACCAGGCCATCCTGCCACTGAAGGGCAAGATACTGAACGTGGAGAAGGCGCGCTTCGACAAGATGCTGTCCTCGATCGAGGTCGGCACCCTGATAACCGCCATGGGTTGCGGCATCGGCCGGGATGAGTTCGATGCGGATAAATTACGCTACCACCGCATCATCATCATGACCGATGCCGATGTGGATGGCTCCCATATCCGTACTTTGCTGCTGACCTTTTTCTATCGCCAGATGCCCGAGCTGATCGAGCGCGGGCATATCTATATTGCTCAGCCGCCACTCTATAAAATTAAAAAAGGCAAGCAAGAACAATATGTTAAAGATGATACCGCATTGAATGCCCTGCTTCTGCAGGGGGCGGTAGACAAGGCGCAGCTGTATGTCAATCCGGATGCCCCGCCCCTGAGCGGGCCGGCCCTGGAGGCACTATCCAGCCAGTACATGGCCGTCATGGCGACCATTCGCCGCCTGGCGCGGCGCTACGATTCCGACATCCTTGAGAAGATGATCTATATGTCAGCGCTCGATGCGGCCGCAATGCAGGACAAAGCAATTGTCACGGCGTGGTTCAGGGAACTTGAACAGCGGATTAACGAACGCATGTCCTCGGGTCAGCGTTACAGCGCCGAGGTGGCAATGGGTACAGGTGAGAGCGGCTTTGTCGCCAAATTGAGCAAGTGGACCCATGGGATCGTCGCTGCCGAGCAAAGCTTTTCCAGCGAATTTTTCACCAGTGGCGAATACGAGAGTTTCACCGCCCTGGGCAGCCAGCTGGACGGCTTGCTCGGTGAAGGCGCCTATGTGAAGCGCGGGGAGCGCCGGGAAGCGGTGCAGACCTTCAAGCAGGCGTTGAACTGGTTACTGGATGAGGCCAAGCGCGGCCAGTATATCCAGCGCTACAAGGGGCTGGGAGAGATGAATCCCGAACAGCTCTGGGAGACCACCATGGATCCGGCCACCCGTCGCCTGCTGCGGGTACAGATCGAGGATGCCGTGGGTTCGGATGAAATCTTCACAACCCTGATGGGCGATCACGTGGAACCACGGCGGGACTTCATTGAACAGAATGCCCTGGCGGTTTCCAACCTGGATATCTGAGCGTGCCCCTGGTGGCCGTGCTGCCTGCCTGAGGGCAGCTGTCGCCTCCACAATATTTCCTGAACGGCCGTCGTTCTGTCTACCCGATGGATTATCCCGCTGTGAAGCCTGTATGGGCCTGTAATGGCCCGTTTGGTGTCATGGTTGACCTTCAGAAAAAGATAAAATTACTTTAAAATCAATCATTATATATTTGAGTATGCACTAATATTAGTGTATGCATTATAAATAAACGATTTTGACGAATCTGATCCCGTTATGGCAAGCCGGGCATAACCGGCCTGTCTGTATGAGTTGGCTGGAATTTATGGCAAACCCTTATTTTAGATGTTGCAATGATTTTTCCGGGGCTCAGGCACACGTGATACGGGGAAAGCCCGGACCTGGATCAGTCCTTCAGGGTGGTGATCCCGGCCATGCTCGATTCTATCCAGTCGGAGGTCTCTTTCAGGATTTCCTGGGCGGATTTGCCGACGGGATCGATCGGCGGCCCGATACGCACCTGGACGGTGCCGGGGTATTTTAGAAAGCTGCGCCGCGGCCAGTACTCGCCGGCATTGTGGGCGACGGGGACGATCGGGTAGCCCGTTTGTTCGGCCAGTACCGCTCCGCCGATCTTGTAGCGTCCCCGTTTCCCGGGCGCCACCCGGGTCCCCTCGGGGAACAGGATGACCCACAGGCCCTCTGTGAGGCGTTCCCTGCCTTGCCTGACCAGTTGTTCAACGGCGGCGCGGCCACTGCCGCGGTTGAGCGCAATCGGCTTCATCAGTGCCAGGGCCCAGCCGAAGAACGGAATCCACAGCAGCTCGCGTTTGGCGACCCAGATCTGGGACGGGAGTATGACTTGCAGGGCAAAGGTCTCCCAGGTGGACTGGTGCTTGGAGAACACGATACAGGCTTCGGAAGGAATATGATCGAGGCCCTGGATTTGGTAATCCAGCCTGCAGGTAATGCGCAGCCACCAGAGAATGAAACGCACGTAGCCATTGACGAACGCCTGTCGGCTGGCTAACGAAAACGGAAACATCAAAACCACCAGGATAGCGGCGACCAGGGTGGTACTGGCGAACACCAGCCAGAAGGCCGCGGCGCGCAGGTAGAGCACAAACCGGGGGGGATCGTGAGGCTGCGGTGTGACGGCAGTCATGGGCCTATGAACCGGCGTCGGGGGTCAACAGGGCGTCGACCGCGCTGGTCAGGTCTCTGAAAACGGAGACATCCGAACCCAGATCGGGGTGGTTGAGAGTTTCGGTACCCTTGCCGGTCTTGACCAGGATCGGATGTGCGCCCACGGCCCGGGCCGCCTGCAGGTCATCCAGTGAGTGGCCGATGACAGGCACACTTTTCAGGTCGACACGCAGTCGGCGGGCGATATCCAGGTAAAGTCCGGGTTTGGGCTTGCGGCACTCACAATCCTCGTCTGCGGCGTGCGGGCAGAAGAACACCGCGTCGATGAGGCCACCGACCTCGGCCACCGACCGGTGCATCCTGTCATGTATCAAGGACAATGCATCGAGATCGAGGCGCTGGCGGGCAATTCCGGACTGGTTGGTGGCCACGACGACGCGCCAGCCGGCGCGGTGCAGGCGGGCAATGGCCGCCAGACTGCCGGGAATGGGTTTCCATTCGGCAGGGGAGGTGACGGTATCGTCCACATCCTCGTTTATGACGCCGTCGCGTTCCATAATTACCAGTTTCATTAATGCGGCCTCAGCTATCCCGGAATTCAGACACGCGGATGCGGCCGTTGATCATGCGTGAATCCCGTTGCATCACCTTGTCCATCTTGACCCAGAAGGCATGCCTGAGATCGAAGTCCGCCGCGATGGCGGTGCCGATCAGCAGGATGAACAGGTCGGCGCATTCCTCGGCAAGCTCGTGCGTCTGCTTGCCCTTGGTGACGCAGGCCGAGATTTCGCCCAGTTCCTCCGTCATCAGCGCGACCCGGTAGGCGAGTTCCTCCCCGCCGGTGTTGCTGAAGTCATGCTTGTCATGAAAGGCCTGCACGGCGGCCAGCATGTCGGTGTAGGAATCCTTGTTGCTCATAACTGTATCCGGCTGTTTGATAAATTCAAGGTTAACAATCTACCGCGGAGACGCAGAGGACGCCGAGTTAAAAAACATAAAAAATATCTAATCGCAAAGGCGCAAAGAACGCAAAGAAAATTATTGTAACAACTCCTCTACGGTGAATGACTAAGTGACTTTCATTAGCTATGGCCGAGGTACGGATTTTTTAGCATGAATTGTGTTTTTACTTTGCGCTCTTTGCGCTCTTTGCGCCTTTGCGGTGAGATGTTTTGTTACTCCGCGTTCTCTGCGTCTCCGCGGTGAATGATGTTTCCTAGCCCTGCAGCCGCGAGATGTCGGCGACCTGCAGGAACAGGTTGGAAAGGTCATTGAGCAGGGCCAGGCGGTTGTCGCGCAAGGCGGTATCATCGCTCATGACCATGACATCATCAAAGAATGTGTCGACCGGTGCCTGCAGGGCGGCGAGTTCGCGCAGCGCCTCGGTGTAGTCGCGGTTCTCGAACAGCGGGCTGACCACCAGCTCGAGTTTCCCGATCGCTGCGGCCAGGGCCTGTTCGGCCGGTTCCTGCAGCAGGGCCTGGTCATGGCGTCCGGGTATGGCAGTTTCCGCCTTGCGCAGGATGTTGCGGATGCGCTTGTTTGCCGCGGCCAGGCTGGCCGACTCGGGCAGCCGGCGGAAGGCCCGGACCGCGGCCAGGCGCTGATCGAAGTCCAGCGGGCGCCGGGGCTGGCGTGCCAGCACCGCCGCGAACTCATCGGCCTCGTAGTCCTGTTCCAGGTAATAGCCGCGCAGTCGCTCCATCATGAAGCCGAACAGCTCGTCCGCGTTCAGGTCGGTGACCAGGGCATCGGCAAAGCCGCCTGCGGCGGTGTCGATCAGGGAGCGCAAGTCCAGGTCGAGGCGTTTCTCGATGAGGATGCGCAATATACCCAGTGCTGCACGCCGCAGTCCGAAGGGATCCTTGTCTCCGGTGGGCGGCTGGCCGATGGCGAAGATCCCGACCAGTGTATCCAGCCGATCGGCAATTGCCAGTGCCTGACCGGTGGGCGTATCGGGGAGTGTGTCTCCGGCAAAACGCGGCCGGTACTGATCATCCAGTGCCGCTGCCACCTCGTCGGCTTCACCGTCATGCGTGGCATAGTAGCGCCCCATAATGCCCTGCAGCTCGGGGAACTCGTACACCATGCTGGTCAGCAGGTCGCATTTGCACAGGGCGGCCGCACGCTGAGCGTATTCATTATTAAAACCCAGTTGTCCGGCAATGGCCGTCGCTATACGTTCGATACGTAGCTGCTTGTCACCCAGCGATCCGAGTTTCTGCTGGAAGGTCACCGTGTTCAGCTGTTCGGCGCGCCCGGCCAGCGCCTGTTTGCGGTCCTGGTTCCAGAAGAAGGCGGCATCCTCGAGGCGTGGCCGGATCACGCGTTCATTGCCGGCCTGTACCTGCTGCGGGTCCTTGCTGTTGATATTGGCGATGGTGATGAAATGCGGCAGCAGCTGGCCATCGTTATCTTCGACCGGAAAAAACTTCTGGTGGTCCTGCATGCTCGAGACCAGGGCCTCGGCAGGCACCTCGAGAAACCGCCCGTCGAAGCTGCCGCTGATGGCCACCGGCCATTCCACCAGGGCGGTGACCTCGTCGAGCAGCGCAGGCTCGATGCGGGCGCGACCGCCCAGTGCCTGTCCGGCCGCTTCGACCTGGGTCAGGATGCTCTCGCGGCGCCGGTCCATGTCGACCAGTACCCGGCCCGTGTCCTCCAGGGTCTGGACATAAGTGGCCGGTTCGACGATGGCGATTTCTTCATTGTGATGAAAGCGATGGCCGCGGGTGTGGCGCCCGGCAGTGATGCCCAGGATTTCAGCCTTGACAGGCTCCGTTCCCAGCAACATCAGCACCCAGTGCACCGGGCGTACGAATTCCACTTCGCTGTCGCCCCAGCGCATGCGCTTGGGAACCGGCAAGGCCTTCAGTGCAACTTCCACGAGCCCGGGGATGACCTCCACAGCCGGCCGGCCCTGTTCGACCGATCGCCAGGCAAGGAAGGACCCCTTGTCCGTTTCCAGCTGGTCGAGTTCGGCGACCGTGACGCCGCAGGATTTCGCAAAGCCCTGCGCCGGACGGGTCGGATCGCCGTTTTCATCGAAGGCCGCCATCAAGGCCGGTCCGCGGCGTACGACCTCGCGGTCCGGCTGGGTCAGCGGAACCTTTTCGATATGCACGGCCAGGCGGCGCGGCGCGGCGTAGGCATGGGCCGCCCCGTGGTCAAGGTGGTGCTCCTTCAGCAGGCTATCCAGTGAATCGCGAAAAGACTCGGCCAGCCGGCGCAGTGCCAGTGGCGGGAGTTCCTCGGTACCGATCTCTATTAACAGGTCGTGTTCCATCATAGCGAACGGCCGCTGCTGGATACCATGGGAAAGCCGAGTGATTCCCGGCGTTCGTAATAGGCCTCGGCGACCTGGCGGGCCAGGGTCCGCACCCGCAGGATATAGCGCTGTCTTTCGGTGACCGAGATCGCGCTGCGCGCATCAAGCAGGTTGAATGTGTGCGAGGCCTTCAGGACCATTTCATAGGCGGGCAGTGGCAGCCCGGCTTCTATCAGGCGGCTACTCTCGCGTTCGCACACGTCGAACCAGGACAGCAGGGATTCGACGTCGGCCTGCTCGAAGTTGTAGGCGGACATTTCCACTTCATTCTGGTGAAACACGTCGCGGTAGGTGACCGGCCCGTCCGGGCCCTCTGTCCAGATCAGGTCGAAGACACTCTCGACCTCCTGCAGGTACATGGCGATGCGTTCCAGGCCGTAGGTGATTTCACCGGTCACAGGCCGGCATTCCAGGCCGCCGACCTGCTGGAAATAGGTGAACTGGGTAACTTCCATCCCGTTCAGCCAGACCTCCCAGCCCAGTCCCCAGGCGCCCAGGGTGGGTGACTCCCAGTTGTCCTCGACAAAGCGGATGTCATGTACCAGCGAATCGATGCCCAGACTGCGCAACGAGTCGAGGTAGAGTTCCTGGATGTCCAGCGGCGAGGGCTTCATGACGACCTGGTACTGGTAGTAGTGCTGCAGGCGGTTCGGGTTCTCGCCGTAGCGTCCGTCGGTAGGGCGCCGCGAGGGCTGCACATAGGCTGCATGCCAGGGCTCCGGTCCGATGGCGCGCAGGAAGGTCGCGGGGTGAAAGGTGCCTGCACCCACCTCCATGTCATAAGGCTGCAACAGGGCGCAACCCTTGCTGGCCCAGTAATGCTGGAGTGCGAGTATCAGGTCCTGGAATGTTTTGGGGGTATCAGACACGGGTCGGGCTTTAATCCGTTATTCGCTTGGTTTCCGGGTGTGCTGCCGATCGGCGAGTATACCGTGCAGTGCCACAATATTCCCACATGCCTGAATCGACGGCCGCTGGCACGCATGTCATTTTACCCGCTAATGTGGTAATTGTTGCGGTCAGTGGTGGTGAATACGGGCGGCCGCATCATGCCGGGCGGACTAAAGGGTCCTGTCCTGCGGCCGATTATTCAACCATTGTTCGGTGGAGGAAAATCATGCAGCAGCTGATTCTCGAACCCACACCCCAGGCCCAGTGGCAGGCGCTGGTACACGACGCACAGGCACTCTGTGACCAGCGCCTGGATGAAACACTGGAAAGTTACCTGGTCTTCCTGTTGATGCGCTTCACCGACAATCCCCAGAGCCTGTCGCGCATCATGGCCAGCGATTACCTGCAAAGCCAGGCCTGCAGCGGTGAGCAGCGGGTCGGCCGCCTGCGTGATGTCGGTGACCACTGCCTGCTGTTCTCCGGTCTGTTTCCGCAACTCGCCGAGCGCCGCCTGGTACGGGTCGGCTACTTCGTTGACCTGGGACGGTCATCTTACCTGCAGCTGTCCGACCTGCTCGATCGCAGCCGGGCCGCGGTCTATGGCCACCTGTCCGCGACCTTCGTGGTGCTCATGGATATCATGCACGCCATGCGTGAGCTCGGCGGCCAGTCGGTGTTGACGCCGTTACAGGCCATGGACCTTTGGCAGGACACCGGCAGCCACCGCTGCTTCCGGCAGGTCTGCGGCGAACGCGCGATCGCGTCCCCGGGCACCTCCGAAACACACTGAATCCATACGTTTTTTAACCTTATACCCTGCGCATGGGGTAGAATGCTGTATGTAGCAAACATCATTATTCACCGCGGAGTCGCCGAGGCCGCAGAGAAATTCAGAATCAAAATCATTCACCGCACGACTGCAGGGAGAAGGTGAGACCGGGAACCGGTCGAGAGGCTGGCCTGGGCCATGCAGGAGGTAGAGCAATGCAGGAGCAATTGCCGAAAGACGCAAAGGGCGCAAAGTCAAAACACAATTCATGCTAAAAACCACCCCCCGAGCTTGATGAACGATTACATGTTTGCATTATCCGGAACGGGGTTGTTGCAATAATGTATCTTTGCGTGCTTTGCGTGCTTTGCGTGCTTTGCGTGCTTTGCGTGCTTTGCGTGCTTTGCGCCTTTGCGGTGAGGCTTTTCTTTTTTGCTCCGCGGCCTCTGCGTCTCTGCGGTGAGGTTTTTTTAACTGCGCGGACTCTGGGACTCCGCGGTTAGTTCTATTTTCCAATAGTCATACAGCACACCATGTCTGAACCACGCAAGGCCGTTGCCCTCATTTCCGGTGGACTCGATTCGCTGCTGGCGGCACGCGTGGTGATGGAGCAGGGCGTACATGTCGAGGGCATCAATTTCTATACCGGCTTCTGTGTGGAAGGCCATACCCACGCGATCCGCAGGAAAGACCGCGCCCGGCCAAAGCGCAACAACGCCCTGTGGGTGGCCGAGCAGCTGGGCATCAAGTTGCACATCGTCGATATCATCGAGGAATACAAGCAGGTGGTGATCAACCCGAAGCACGGCTACGGTGCGAACCTCAACCCCTGCCTGGACTGCAAGATCTTCATGGTCAACAAGGCGCGCGAATGGATCGATGCCAATGGTTTCGATTTCATCATCACCGGCGAGGTCATCGGTCAGCGGCCCATGTCGCAGCGGCGCGATACCATGCCGGTGATCGCACGCGACTCCGGTGCCGGTGACCGCCTGGTGCGACCGCTGTGCGCACGCAACCTGCCGCCGACGCTGCCCGAACAGGAGGGCTGGCTGGAGCGCGAACGGCTCTATGATTTCAACGGTCGCTCGCGCAAGCCGCAGATGGCGCTGGCACGCCGGTTCGGCTTCGAGGATTATGCGCAGCCGGCCGGGGGCTGCTGTTTTCTGACCGACCGGCAATACTCGGTCAAGCTGGCAGACCTGTGGGAAACCCGCGGCAAGCGTGAATACGAGATCGACGACATCATGCTGCTCAAGGTCGGGCGCCACCTGCGGCCGCGCCCGCATTTCAAGCTGATCATCGGGCGCGAGGAAGGCGAGAACCGCTTCATGGAAGGTTATCGCAAGCGCTTCGTGCACCTGATCCCGCTCAGTCACACCGGTCCCCTGGTGCTGCTCGACGGCGAGGCCGACGGCGATGACCTGGAACTGGCCGCACGCCTGACCGCACGCTTCAGCCATGGCCGCGATGCCGAGCAGGTCACCGTCGAGGTGACCGGCAGGGACGGTAGTGCGCGCACCCTGGATGTCGCCCCGTTGCCTGCCGATGAAATCCCGGCAGAATGGTATCTATGAGCACCGAGACCGTTGATGCCCGGCATCTGCTCTGCCCGCTTCCCGTAATACGTACCCAGGACACCGTGGCCGGCCTGGGGCCGGGCGATTCCGTACAGGTGTTGTGCACGGACCCCGGCGCCATCCATGACATCCCGGCCTGGTGCCGCGTGCATGGCCACGAGGTGTGCGATATTGTTGAGCAGGACGGTGAGATCGTGATCACCGTGCGCGTCGGCGACACCTGACAGGATTGGTTGATTGACTGCTAACCACAACAGCACAGAATTGCTCGATGTGCGCTACAGGGAGGTCCGCAAGGTAACGCTGGTCGGCTCCGTGGTCGATCTGTTGCTGGGGGTGGCCAAGATACTGATCGGCATCCCGGCGCATTCCCAGGCACTGATTGCCGATGGCGTACACTCACTGTCCGACCTCGGTACGGATGTGCTGGTCCTGTACGCTGCCAAGCACTCCCACCGTGTCGCCGACGCGGAACACCCCTACGGGCATGGCCGCATTGAAACGGTGGCCACCGTTGCGCTGGGTATGGCACTGACAGCCGTGGCCATGGGCATCACCTACGATGCCGTACGCCGCATGCTGGACCCGGAGCTGCTGTTGCATCCGGAAATGCCGGCGCTGATCGTGGCGCTCATCTCGATCTTTTCCAAGGAGGCCATCTACCGTTACACCGCCAATGCGGCGCGGCGCCTGCGTTCCAATATGCTGCATGCCAATGCCTGGCACAGCCGTAGTGATGCCATTTCCTCGATCGTGGTGGTGATCGGCGTCGGTGGCGCCATGGCGGGCATGCCCTACCTGGATGCCGTCGCTGCGGTCGCGGTGGCGCTGATGATCGCCAAGATCGGCTGGGACCTGTTGTGGAAAAGCCTGCAGGAGCTGATCGACACGGCACTGGAAAGCGAACAGGTCGAGGCTATCCGCGCCTCGATCCTCACCGTGCCGGGTGTTGAGGAATTGCACATGCTGCGCACCCGGCGCAGCGGCAGTGACGCCCTGGTGGATGTGCATATCCTGGTCGAGCCGACCCTGAGCGTCTCGGAGGGTCACCAGATTGGTGAGTCGGTGCGCGCCCGGCTGTTGCAGGACATCGATGAAGTCACCGATGTGACCGTGCATATCGACCCTGAGGATGACGAGGTGGCCGTCCCCTGCATTGGCCTGCCGCTGCGCGACGCCATCCAGGAACAGCTGGATGCGCAACTGGCTGAACTCGGTATCGACGTGGTCATGGATCAGCCCGTACTGCACTACCTGGGTGGCAAGGTCCACGTGGATATCATCCTGCCGCTGGCTGGCCTCGGGTCGGAGGCCGCCAGCAAAATCGCTGCCCGTCTGGTGGATGCGGCCCAGCGGGTCCCTGACGTCGGTGAGGTCAAGGTCTACTTTCAGGCGAATTAGCGCACTAAATTGGTGCATTCCGGCCGCAATATGCACTATATCAGTGCATATGAGTTCAGGCACACGGACCTAAGTTAGTGAAAGAAAACGCCTTGCCTGAAGGGTCTGCCATGGCATAATTCCTGCTTCTGCAAAGCACAAGCATGGTGATGATTGTTTGAAATGTCCGTTGTCCTGCCGACTGCGGTGTGAAATGACGTTGTTAATCCGGAGGAGTTGTAATGTCTGCAACCAAAGTTTTAAAGATGATGAAAGATAACGCTGTCAAGTATATCGACATGCGTTTTACCGATACCCGCGGCAAGGAGCAGCACGTTACCCTGCCTGCCAGCCAGATCGATACCAACTTTTTCAAAAATGGAAAAATGTTCGACGGCTCCAGTATTGCCGGCTGGAAGGGCATCAATGAATCCGACATGGTACTGATGCCGGACACCTCGACTGCCGTTATGGACCTGTTCAGCGATGAACCCATGCTGAATCTGCGCTGCGATATCCTCGAGCCAACCACCATGAAGGGTTACGAGCGTGATCCGCGTTCCATTGCGCTGCGCGCGGAGGCCTATCTGAAATCCACCAAAATCGCCGACTCCGCCTACTTTGGTCCGGAGCCGGAGTTCTTTGTCCTCGACGATGTGCGCTGGGGTGCCGACATTGGTGGTGCATTTTACAAGGTCGATTCGGAAGAGGCCTCCTGGAATTCAGAGCGCGTCTATGAGGACGGCAACATCGGACACCGTCCCACCAACAAGGGCGGCTACTTTCCCGTACCTCCGGTGGACTCGCTGCATGACCTGCGCAGCGCCATGTGCCTGGCCCTGGAGGAAATGGGCGTACCCGTGGAAGTACACCATCACGAGGTCGCCACTGCCGGCCAGTGCGAAATCGGCACCCTGTTCAACACCCTGACTCGCAAGGCCGATGAGGTGCAGATCCTGAAGTATGTGGTCATGAACGTGGCCCACGGTTATGGCAAGACCGCAACCTTCATGCCCAAACCGCTGGTGGGTGATAACGGCAGCGGCATGCACGTGCACCAGTCCCTGGCCAAGGCCGGCAAGAACATTTTCACCGGCAACAAGTACGGCGGTCTGTCACAGCAGGCGCTGTATTACATCGGCGGCATCTTCAAGCACGCCCGTGCCCTGAACGCCTTCACCAATGCCAGTACCAACAGCTACAAGCGCCTGGTGCCGGGCTTCGAGGCGCCGGTCATGCTGGCCTATTCGGCACGCAACCGCTCGGCATCCGTGCGTATTCCGTACGAATCCAATCCCAAGGGGCGTCGTGTCGAGGTGCGTTTCCCGGATCCCAGCGGTAACCCCTACCTGAGCTTTGCAGCCATGCTGATGGCCGGCCTCGATGGTATCAAGAACAAGATCGATCCGGGCAGTGCCATGGACAAGGACCTCTACGATCTGCCGCCGGAGGAAGAGGCCCAGATCCCGACCGTGTGTCATTCCCTGGACCAGGCACTGGATGCCCTGGACGAGGACCGCAAGTTCCTGACCGCCGGTGGCGTGTTCACCGACGACATGATCGACGGCTATATCGACCTGAAGATGGACGAAGTCACGCGCATGCGCATGACCACTCATCCGGTCGAGTTCGACATGTACTACAGCCTGTAAGACTGCGTTATACACGTAATGATAAGCGCCCCGCACGGGGCGCTTTTTTTTGCCTGCAAATTGAATGAAAAATTATTCACCGCACGACTCCAGGGATGGAGGAGGTAGAGCAATGCATGGAGCAATTGCCGAGAGCCGCGGAGATCGCAGAGTAAAAAAACATCTCACCGCAAAGACGCAAAGGATGCAAAGTTAAAACACAATTCATGTTAAAACCCCCCTACTTCAAGTTTCATGAATAACCGCATCTTTGTCGTTCCCCGGCTCGGTGTTTTAGCAATAATTTATGTTTTTATCTTTGCGTCCTTTGCGTCCTTTGCGTCCTTGCGGTGAATAATTTTTTTCCAGGGATGTGGCACCGGAACCGATAAAAGGAATCAAATTGCAGATGAACAGTCTTGCATCGCTGCCATGTCGGGGCTATGGTGGTTTTATGAGATATTTAGGCATTTTTCTGGTGCTGTTCACGGGCGTGGCGCAGGCCGAGATCTACAGATCCACGACAGCCGACGGCGAGGTGGTCTTTTCAGATCAACCAGGGCCGGGAGCGGAACAGATGCAGCTGCCGGAGCTGCCGACCTATAAGGCGCCACCGGTAAGCACACGCGCCCGTACCGGTAGCGCGGGGCAGAAGCAGCCGCCAAAGAGCCTGTATCAGAACATGGTGTTCACTGCCCCGGAGGATGATGCCACGGTGCGCAATAACCTCGGGGCCCTGACGGCGAGCGTGTCATTGCAGCCCGTTTTGAAGACTCGCCTGGGTCACCGGATCCAGTTTTACCTGGATGATGCACCCCACGGTGAGCCGGTCGCCGGAACCGCTGTCAGTTTTACCGGCCTGGACCGGGGCTCCCATCTCCTGTCCGCCAGCGTGGTCGATGCCCAGGGTGATACGGTCATCAGCACCGATACGGTGGTCTTTCACATGCACCGCGAATCGGTCAACCTTCCCAGCCGCCAACCGCCTCCCAGAAAACGCTGACCCCCATGACAGATGCACCAAATTGGTGCATAATGGGTTTGTGAATTCCCCTTGCCTTCAGGACCGGCCCGTGTGCCGGTTTGCATCTATATGTTCTGTATGGCGTTTATATTACCTGCGGCGCCATTCCAGTGCCGCCTGAATTCTGGTTTGGTTTTTGCATTGAACCCCCCATGGCTGGCCTTGAGCACTTCCCTGAAATTCGCTCCGAACGGTTACTGGAACACCTGAGCACCGCGCTGCTGGTCCTCGATGACCAGTTCCGGCTGCGCTATCTCAACCCGGCGGGTGAGGTGCTGCTGGCCACCAGCGCCCACCGCGCGTGTGGCAAGTCGGTCCGGGAACTCATCAAGAACCCCGCTTCGGTGACCGAACACCTCAGCGGTGCGATGGAAAGTGGACATGTCATCAACCAGCGCAATTGCCAGTTGGAATTACCCGATCAGCGGACCCTGATCGTCAATTGCACCCACACGCCGATCAATCTGCCGGGACAGAGAAACGGCGTCATGCTGGAGCTGCGCAAGGTCGACCATCACTTGCGTATAGAGCAGGAGGAGCAGTTGATCACGCAACAGGAGGCCACCCATGCACTGCTTCGGGGCCTGGCCCACGAAATCAAAAACCCGCTGGGCGGCCTGCGCGGTGCCGCCCAGTTGCTGGAACAGGAAATCGGGGATGCCGCGCTCAGGGAATACACGCAGATCATTATCGGCGAGGCGGATCGCCTGCAGAATCTGATGGACCGGATGCTGGGCCCCAATGACATCCCCAACATGCAGAGCACGAATATCCACGTCATCCTGGAACGGGTGCGTGAACTGGTCCGCGCGGAAACAGGAGGCGACCTGGCAATTCACCAGGATTATGATCCCAGCCTGCCGGATGTGGAGGCCGATCCCGATCTGATGCTGCAGGCCATACTCAATATAGTGCGCAATGCCGCCCAGGCGCTGGAAGGTGCAGGCGAAATCACATTGCGGACGCGGGTGCAGCGCCAGTTCAATATCGGCAATCGACTGCACCGCCTGGTGGCCTGTATCCAGGTCATCGACAACGGTCCCGGTATAGACGAAGGCCTGCGTGAAAAGATCTTTTACCCGATGATCACCACCCGCAGCGAGGGTACCGGTCTCGGTCTTTCCATCGCCCAGTCCCTGATCGGTCGCCACCGTGGATTGATTGAATGCAACAGCAAGCCGGGTGAAACCGTGTTTACAATTTTATTACCACTGGACAGCAAGCAATGAAGCATAACGGGAAAATCTGGGTCATTGATGATGACAACTCCATACGCTGGGTGCTGGAAAAGGCGCTGCAGAAGGCCGGCCTGGCGATGAAAAGTTTTGAGAATGGCGGGAGCGCGCTCGACGCCCTGCAGCACGAAGAACCCGCGGTGATCATTTCGGATATTCGCATGCCGGGCATGGACGGACTGGAACTGCTCGACAGAATCAGCAGCCTGTACCCGGAGTTGCCGGTGATCATCATGACGGCACACTCCGATCTCGACAGCGCGGTGTCCGCCTACAAGGGCGGGGCCTTCGAGTACCTGCCGAAACCCTTTGATGTGGACGATGCCATCGCCCTTGCACGCCGGGCACTGGAGTTGCGTGAGCAGCAACAGTTCGAGGTTGCAACGCAGACTGAACAGGAATCGCCCGAGATCATCGGCAAGGCGCCCGCCATGCAGGAGGTGTTTCGTGCCATCGGACGCCTGTCGCACTCCAATGCAACGGTATTGATAAACGGCGAATCAGGCACCGGCAAGGAACTGGTGGCGCTGGCGTTGCACCGCCACAGTGAACGTGCCGACAAGCCGTTTGTCGCGCTGAACATGGCGGCCATTCCACGCGACCTGCTGGAGTCTGAACTGTTCGGACACGAGCGCGGCGCATTTACCGGTGCGCAAAGCCGGCGTACCGGCCGTTTCGAACAGGCCAATGGCGGCACCCTGATGCTGGACGAGATCGGCGACATGTCTGCAGAACTCCAGACCCGCCTGTTGCGGGTGCTCGCCGACGGTGAGTTCTATCCGGTGGGTGCGCATACACCCAGGCAGGTCGATGTGCGCATTATCGCAGCGACCCACCAGGACCTGGAACAACGCGTCAAAGACGGCAATTTCCGCGAGGACCTGTTTCACCGGCTCAACGTGATCCGGGTGCACATTCCGCCGCTGCGCGAGCGCCGCGAGGATATCCCGCTGCTGATGCGGCATTTCCTTGGCCAAGCCGCGCAGGAACTTGCAGTCGAGCCGAAGGTGTTGCGACCGGAGGTGGAAAAAATCCTGATGTCGCTGGACTGGCCCGGCAACGTGCGCCAGCTGGAAAACCTGTGCCGCTGGCTGACGGTAATGGCACCGGCACAGGAGATCCGGGTCGAGGACTTACCCGATGAACTGCTGGGTGAGACCGGTTCTGCCGCAATCGCCGGTGCCGACTGGCAGCAGTTACTGCGCCAGTGGGCTTATCAGCAGCTTGCCGACAACCGTAAACAACTGCTGAAAGAGGCGCTGCCGGTTTTCGAGAGCATTATGATCGAGACGGCGCTGCAGCACACCGGCGGGCGGCGCCAGGAGGCGGCACGCCTGCTGGGCTGGGGGCGGAACACGCTGACGCGCAAGCTCAAGGAGCTCGGCCTCAACGGGCCGGTCTGATCAGGACCGGTTGTCACTCAGCTGCCGCAGCTGGGAGCGGCACTGTGGTCGTTGAGTGTCAGGCTGCCGATCAGCGCCGGGATATCGGCCAGCTGGTGTAGTTGCAGGTAGTCGAGCAGCCCCCGGTTGATCTTGCTACACACCAGCGGGTCATAGAACAGCGCGGTTCCGATACCGACGGCACTGGATCCGGCGATCAGGAACTCGATGGCATCCTCCGTCGTGGTCACGCCGCCCTGGCCGATGATGGGGATGTTGTGTGGCTTGCAGACCTGGTAGACCTGCTGCACCTTGAGCAGGGCCACGGGCTTGATCGCCGGCCCGGACAGTCCGCCCTGGTTGTTGCCGATGACCGGGGTGCGCGTGTTGATATCGATGGCCATTCCCATCAGGGTGTTGATCACGGCAAAGCCGTCACTGCCGGCCTCGATGCAGCGACGGGCGTTGTCCGCGATGTCCGTCTGGTTGGGGGACAGCTTGGTGATCAGGGGCTTGGTGGTCACGGCGCGGCAGGCAGCCACGACGCGTGCCGACATGTCCGGATCGTTGCCAAAGGCCACGCCGCCTTCCTTCACATTCGGGCAGGAGATGTTGATCTCGATGGCGTCGATCGGCGAATCATCGAAACGGCGGGTGACCTCCGTGTATTCCTCCACTGTCGAGCCGGACACGTTGGCGATGAACCGGGTCTCGTCGAAATCGAGCACCGGCAGGATTTCGTTGACCACGTGATCAACGCCGGGGTTTTGCAGGCCGATGGCGTTGAGCATGCCCATCGGGGTTTCGGCAACCCGGTGTGGCGGGTTGCCGAGCCGGGGTTCCAGCGTGGTGCCCTTCAGGCACACGGCACCGGCGTCCCGGTTGGAAAAGCCGGACACGCGTGTGTATTCTTCGCCGAAACCGACGCAGCCTGACAACAGCACCAGCGGTGTGGCCAGTGACAGCCCGCAGAAGTCGATGGCGAGTTTATGTTGTTCTGTTGCAGAGGGTTCCGTCATCAATCCATGGCCTTGCAGGTTGGCAGATGTTTCATGTCGTTTTATATCAGCCCGAGATTCCACCCAATACGGGCAATATCATACGCCTTTGCGCCAATACCGGCAGCGCACTGCACCTGATCAGGCCGCTGGGTTTCGACCTGGAAGACCGCAAGTTGCGCCGTGCGGGGCTGGACTATCACGAATGGGCTACGCTGGCGGTACACGATTCCCTGGACGACTTCCGGACGCAGGTAAAACCGGAGCGACTGTGGCCGGTGTCCACCCGTGGCCAGTGTCGCTATGACACGGTCGACTACCGGGCGGGCGATGCCTTTCTTTTCGGTCCGGAGACCCGTGGCCTGCCGGACAGCGTGCTGCAGGGGAGCGGGCTGGGCGCGGTGCTGCGGGTGCCGATGCGCGAGTCCAGCCGCAGCCTGAATCTTTCCAACAGCGTGGCGGTGATTGTCTACGAGGCTTGGCGACAACAGGGTTTTGGCTAGCCCGCATTTCTCACCGGTACAGGCAGTGCCCGATGAAACATGGTCTTCCCTGCCCACCATCTCAGTACGATGTGCGACTCTACCGCCGCCCGGTGAGAAATGCGGGCTAATGTGACTCCGCCTTGATCTCACGGGTCAGCAGATTGTGAACCGCCTCCCCGGGAGGCAGGCCCTCGTGCAGAACTCTGAACACCTGTTCCGATATCGGCATGTCGACTTTGTTGTTGCCGGCCAGCTGTACGACCTCGCGTGCAGTGTTGAAGCCCTCGACGACCTGGCCGATTTCCCGGACGGCGATCTCCACGGGTGTGCCGCGGCCTAGCGCCAGGCCCAGGCGCCGGTTGCGTGACTGGTCGTCGGTGCAGGTGAGTATCAGGTCGCCCACCCCCGCAAGCCCCATCAGGGTTTCCCGGCGTGCGCCCAGGGCATCGCCGAGGCGGATGATTTCCGCCAGGCCGCGCGTGATCAGGGCGGCGCGGCTGTTGGCACCGAGTTGCAGGCCATCGCTGATGCCGGCCGCGACGGCCAGTACGTTCTTGACGGTGCCGCCAAGCTGCACGCCGATGATGTCGTCGCTGGTGTAGACGCGCATGGTCTCGCCGTGCAGCCGGTTGGCAAGGTCGTTGGCGAAGGGCGGATTGTTCGAGGCAACTGTCAATGCGGTAGGCAGCCCGGCAGCGACCTCCTGTGCAAAGGTCGGTCCCGACAGCACGGCCGCCGGATGGCGGGTACCCAGCACCTCTTCCAGGACCTCGTGCATGAACTTGCCGCTGCGGCTTTCCAGACCCTTGGTGGCCCAGGCAATGCGGCTGCCGTTCTCCAGCGCAGGTGCGGCCCGGGTCAGGACCTCGCGCATGGCGTGGCTGGGCACGGCGATCAGCAGATCCCGGCCCTGGCGGATGGCTTGCGTCAGGTCGGCCTCGATCGACAGGGATTCGGGAAAGGTCTTGCCCGGCAGAAACTGGCGGTTCTGGCGCTCGCGCGCCAGCGTGGCCATGACTTCCGGTTCGTGGCCCCACAGGCAGGTGCTGTTGTTATTGACGGCGAGGCGAATGGCCAGTGCCGTGCCCCAGGAGCCGGCACCCAGTACGCTGATCGGTGACTGTGTCATATATCCCGGGAACCCCGCGAGCCGACAGGTTTACTGCGGTGCTGGGTCCGCTTCGCCCGCCGCCGCCGGTTGCTGGCGCTTTTCATAAAGGGCCTCGAAATTCATCGGTGCCAGCACCAGCTGGGGGAAGCCGCCCCGGGTCACCAGGTCCGAGAGGGCGGCGCAGGCGAAGGGGTAGAGTGTCCTCAGGCAATAGACATTCTGCAGGCGCTGCAGCCGTTCCGGTTCAAAGCCCTTGAGGGTGAAAATGCCGGCCTGGTGTACCTCGGCCAGGAACGCCGTGGCCTCGCCCACCTTGACCGTGGCGGTGATTGTCAACACAACCTCCCAGGTGTCCTCCGCGACGCTGGTGGTCTGGTTGTCGATGTCGATGCCGAGCTTGGGTTGCCACTCCCGCGTGAAGATGGCGGGCGAGTTGGGTGTTTCGAAAGAGACATCCTTGAGGTAGACCTTTTGCGGGATGATGGCCTTGCCGTCATTACCCCCCTGGTTTGCGGACTGTGCTTCATCGGCCATGGCGTGTTTCCTTGTCTGTATTCTGTCTGGGTAGCGGTTGCGGGCAGCGCTTGTTTTATTTGCCCCTGGTCAACGGCAGTTCGGAACGCTGCCATGCCAGTACACCGCCCTTGAGGTTGTATACGGGCTCGAAGCCCTGCTTGCGCAGCTTGCCGCACAGCTGTGTCGATTGACTGCCGCTGTTGCAGTAGACGATCAGGGGGCGGTCGCGGTACTTGTCGAGATGCGCGTCGATGACCTGGTCTTTAACCGGCATGTGCACGGCGTTCACGATATGGCCATCGCGGTATTCCTTGTCGCTGCGCATATCAATCATGATGGCGTTGTCATGATTGAGCAGTCGCGTGGCCTCGACCGGTGTGACGGACTGGACGCCGCTGATGCGGCGCCTGAGCTCGCCACCAAGTAACATGGCCAGCAGGATAACAAAGGCCATGACCAGCAACAGGTGGTTGGTGACGAATTCGCTGAGTTGGTTAAAATCCATGCCTGGGTCAATACGATGCTGTGCCCTGGATGCGGCGGGCCGCCTTGCTTAGCCGGGGTTGCGGAACCGTTAACAACGGTCAACCGTGTTCGCAGAACACCTCGCGCATCATTCCGATCAGGCGCAGGGTGCGCGAATCGCCGACACGGTAATAGACACGGTTGGCGTCCTTGCGTGAGGCGAGGATACCCTTGTCGCGCAGGATCGCGAGGTGCTGGGAGATATTGCTTTGCGATGTGCCGACGCTTTCCACGATGTCCTGAACGCTGACTTCCTGGTCACCGAGTGTGCACAGGATCTTCAGCCGCAAGGGGTGGGACATGGCCTTCAGGGAGCGCGACGCCCGGTCGATGTCTTCGTCGCGCGAAATTAACAGATCGCTGGTCATATTCATTTGTATGTCCCCTAAGCCCCCTGGAATGTTTTATGTTACTGCAATCATTAATAAAACATTATACAATAATAAGCCGTTTGGGCTATAGGTAATGTCACGCCTGTTGCCACATGTCCGTATGATCCTCATGGGCGCACCACCTGGCCTGTGGCATTGTTTGTGCTTATGAATTAGACTCATTCCAAAGATTATGAACGAACAGCAACACCACTCCGGTTCCCAGGCCACTCCGGCGAAACCCATGGTACTGGTTATCCTGGACGGCTGGGGTTACAGCGAGAGTACGGCACACAATGCCATTGCCGCGGCACACAAGCCGGTGTGGGACCGGTTATGGGACCGTTACCCGCACACCCTGATTCGTACCTCCGGAGCCGCCGTCGGCCTGCCGGCCGGTCAGATGGGAAATTCCGAGGTCGGTCACCTTAACCTGGGTGCCGGCCGCGTGGTTTACCAGGAATTCACCCGTGTCAGTCGCTCCATCAAGACCGGCTCCTTCTTCAACAATCACACCCTGACCGACGCCGTGGACCTGGCCGTCGAAAACGGCAAGGCGATACACCTGCTCGGGCTGTTGTCGCCGGGTGGTGTACACAGCCACGAAGAACACATCCATGCCATGGCCGAGCTCGCCGTGCAGCGCGGTGCGCAGCGGATCTTCCTGCATGCCTTTCTGGACGGGCGCGATACGCCGCCGCACAGTGCCAGGGAATCCCTCCTGGCCATGGATGACAAGTTCCGTGAGCTTGGTGCCGGGCGGATTGCCTCGATCATCGGCCGTTACTATGCCATGGACCGCGACCACCGCTGGCCACGGATTCAGGCTGCCTATGACCTGATCACCCAGGCCCGGGCGCAGTATGAGGCGGAGAATGCGCTGAGCGCACTGGAAATGGCCTATGCGCGCGGCGAGGCCGATGAATTCGTCAAGGGGACGCGCATCCTGCCGCCGGGTAGCGAAGCGGTGCATGTCGAGGATGGCGACGTCATTGTCTTCATGAATTTCCGCTCGGACCGTGCCCGCCAGATAACCCGACCGTTCATCGAACCTGATTTCGACGGCTTCGCTCGTGACTATGTGCCACAGCTGGGCAGTTTTGTCAGCCTGACGGAATACAAGTCGGATTTCGACGTGCCGGTCGCGTTTCCGCCCGAGCGTCTCAAGAATGTCTTCGGCGAGTACATCGCCGGCCTCGGCCTGCATCAATTGCGCCTGGCGGAAACCGAGAAGTACGCCCACGTGACCTTTTTCTTCAACGGCGGCGTGGAGACCCCGTTCGAAGGCGAGGAGCGCGTTCTGGTCAAGTCACCCATGGTGGCGACCTACGATCTGCAGCCGGAAATGAGCGCTCTGGAGGTTACCGACAAGCTGGTGGAGGCGATCGAGGGCGGCAAATACGACGTCATAATCTGCAATTACGCCAATCCCGACATGGTCGGGCATACGGGGAAATTCGATGCCGCCGTGAAGGCGATCGAGACCATCGACAGCTGTCTCAGCCGGATTCTCGATAGCCTGTTGCCGGTAGGCGGGGAAATGCTGATCACAGCCGATCATGGCAATGCCGAACTGATGCTTAATGAGAGTACCGGACAGATTCACACGGCGCACACCACCAACTTCGTTCCCCTGGTTTATGTTGGTCGCGCGGCAGAGATGGCCGAGAACGGTTCGCTGAGTGATGTCGTGCCAAGCATGCTGTACCTGATGAATATGTCCGTCCCGCCGGAGATGACGGGTACCCCGCTGGTTGAGTTGCTGCCTGACAGCGCTGACCAGACCCGTCCGGTAGGCGAAGTCGAACTGCATGGTTGATTCGCCGGTCCTCCTGCCGGGCCAATACGAATACCGGATGGTACTGTTTGCCTGCCGGTGAAACCTCACCTGACTGACGTGGCCTGTCGCTATACGACAGCAACGCTGCTGCTTCTTCTGGTGAGCCTCCTGCTCGGTACCGATCAGGTTGTGGCCGATTCCGGTCAGGTCGCGGAACAGGCCACCCGTCTCAAGCAGCTGCGCGCCCGGATCGACAGCCTCAAGGGCGAGCTGGGTTCGATGCGCGACCGCCAGGGCCGACTGTACAGGCAACTGGAACGCGCGGAGAAAGAGATCGGCGCGACGGGCGCCGAAATTCACCGGCTGAAGAGCGAGGTGCAGGCATCCGAGCAACAGCTGGAGACGCTGGGCCGACAGCGCGGGCAACAGCAGGAGGCGCTGCAGCAGATGCGCAGCACGCTGGCGCGTGACATGCGGTCCGCTTATGCCATGGGCCGGCAGGCGCAGGTGAAACTGCTGCTTAACCAGCAGGACCCGGCAACCGTTGGTCGCATAATGACCTATCATGGATATTTAAGCCGTGCGCGCAGCGAGCGCATGCAGTCGATCCGCAGTGCGCTGGATGAACTGGCGAGCCTCGAACAGGCGTTGCTTGACGAACAGGCCCGGCTGGAGGCCCTGCACGGGCAACGGCGTGAAAAGGCGCAACAGCTCGAACAGCAGCAGGTGGACCGGCGCGAGGTGCTGGCAAACCTGCAGGCCGATCTGAAGAAAAAAACCAGCGAGCTGGGAACCCTCGAGCAGGACGAGCAGCGACTGCAGTCGCTGGTGCAGTCACTGCAGCAGGCCCTCCGGGACATCCCGCCGGCGGTAGGCCGGTATCAATCGCTGAGTGCGCTCAAGGGCAAGCTGGCCTGGCCGGTGGCAGGGCGCATCAGTATGCGTTTCGGTGAACGTCTCGCCGCGGGCAAGCTCAAGTCACGCGGGTTGGTGATCAGGGCGCGTCCCGACACGGATGTGCGAGCGATAGCCAAGGGCCGCATTGCGTTTGCCGACTGGCTGCGCGGTTTCGGTCTGTTGCTGATCCTCGACCACGGTGACGGCTATATGTCGCTGTACGGACATAACCGCAGCCTTTTCAAGGAGGTCGGTGAGTGGGTCGAGGCCGGCGAGGTGATCGCCGCGGTCGGCAACAGCGGCGGCCAGTCACAGTCGGCGCTGTATCTCGAGTTGCGCAAGAATGGCCGACCGTTCAATCCCGCGCCGTGGTTTGACGGCCTACCTGCCAGGCAGCATGCCAGCCGTTGAGGATTGCAGTGGCCGGGGCCGGGTGGCCCTCGGCGACGGGCACCTTCGCAGCGCGTTGCTGTCTGACCCTGGAGAGCAGGAATTCCACCGGATTTCAAAAGCTTTTCAGGGGTACGCCGATACCGCTATTAGTGTCCCTGTGATATTGTCATAATTACCGACAGATCGTGGTGCCCCGGACAGGACAGGCAGCCTGACCGCAAGCGGAGCGCTGCTTGGAACAAATCCTATGAACGTAAAGACCCAGAATTATTTGCTGTTAGTCACGGGGCTGGTGCTGGGGGTGCTGGTCTCCATCGGGCACGGCGTGTTCGCCGAACGCGATACGGCCGCGGCCACCCTGCCCGTGGAAGAACTGCGCACCTTCAGTGACGTATTCGGACGCATCAAGAATGACTATGTCGAATCGGTCGAGGACAAGGAGCTGCTGGAAAACGCCATCCGCGGCATGCTGACGGGCCTGGATCCGCATTCTGCCTACCTCGACACCGATCAGTTCAAGGAGTTGCAGGTCGGTACCACCGGCCAGTTCGGCGGACTGGGCATTGAGGTCGGCATGGAAAACGGCTTCGTCAAGGTCATCGCGCCGATCGATGATACCCCGGCCCAGCGTGCCGGCATCAAGGCGGGTGACCTGATCATCCGGCTGGACGATTCACCCGTGAAGGGCATGACCCTGAGCGATGCAGTGAAGGTGATGCGCGGCAAGCCCGGCACCGATATCGAGCTGACCATCGTGCGCGACGGCCTCGACAAGCCGCTGCAGATCACCATTACGCGCGACATCATCAAGGTCAGGAGCGTCAAGAGCCGGACACTGGAACCGGGTTACGGTTACCTGCGCATTTCGCAGTTCCAGTCCAAGACGGTGGACTACCTGGTCGATGCGATCGCCAAGCTGAGGAAGGATAATGATGGCGAGCTCACCGGCCTGGTGCTGGACCTCAGGAACAATCCGGGTGGTGTTCTGAACGGGGCGGTTGCCGTGTCCGACGCCTTCCTGACCAAGGGCCTGATCGTCTATACCGAGGGCCGGATCGCCGACTCCAGCCTGCGTTTCAACGCGACTGCGGATGACGTGGTTGACGGTGCGCCGATGGTGGTGCTGGTGAACCAGGGTTCCGCTTCCGCGTCGGAGATTGTGGCCGGTGCCCTGCAGGACCACAAACGTGCCATCATCATCGGGTCGCGCACCTTCGGCAAGGGCTCGGTGCAGACCATATTGCCGCTGAGTGGCGGTACCGCACTGAAGCTGACGACCGCGCGCTACTATACGCCGTCCGGACGCTCCATCCAGGCGGAAGGCATTGTCCCGGACATCGAGCTGGAGACGCTGGAGGTCGCTGCGGCAGAAAAGAACCTGCAGCCGTTGAAGGAGTCCGACCTGTCGGGCCACCTGTCGAATGGCAACGGCAAGGCTCCCGGGCAGGGCGAGGATGAAACGTCCGCAGAGGAGACCGAAAAGGAATCACTGGCGCAATCCGACTACCAGTTGTACGAGGCCCTCAACCTGCTCAAGGGGCTGGCCATCCTGCAGGGCCGCATGCAGTGATTTCCGGCGGCGGGTACGGACCTGCCTGTCTGGCGCGCACCTTCACAAGACTGTTGCTGGCCTGCCTGCTGCTGCCGGCGCTGCCCGTTGCCGCAGCCGATGACCACGTCCCTGCAGCTACAGCCAGTATCGCCCTGATCATCGATGATCTCGGTAACCAGTTGCACCAGGGCAGGCAGGCTGTCGCATTGCCCGGCCCGGTCGCCTGTTCATTTCTGCCGAACGCACCCTATACCCCGCAGCTTGCACGACTGGCGGATGCCGGCAACAAGGAGATCATGCTGCATCTGCCGATGCAGGCGGTCAGTGATGCTGCCCGGGAACCCGGGGAGCTGACGCTGGACATGACGCAACCGCAGCTCATGGATACCTTGCAGCGGCATCTCGCCGCAGTGCCCGGGGTCAGTGGTATCAATAATCACCAGGGCAGCCTGCTGACGCGCCACCCGGGCCACATGGCGTGGCTGATGCAGGGTATGATCCGGCACGGTCCGCTGTTCTTTGTTGACAGCCGCACCACCACGGCGACGGTCGCCCTGCAGATGGCGAACGAGTACGGTGTGCCCGGTATCGAGCGCAAGGTCTTCCTGGATAACGTGCGTGAACCCGCGGCCGTGCTGCGCCAGTTCAGGCAACTGCTGGCGAGCGCACGTGCTAATGGTACGGCACTGGGTATCGGGCATCCCAATCCGGAAACCCTGGACTTGCTGGCGCGCGAACTGCCCCGGCTGGCTGACTATAATGTTCAGCTGGTGCCGGTCAGACGACTGATAGAAATTGATGAGAGGGGTAATGAATTATGGCAAGCGTCCTGGTCCCGCTCGCACAAGGTTGCGAAGAACTCGAAGCCGTCACCATAGTCGACCTGTTGCGGCGGGCAGGCATCGATGTGGTAACCGCCGGCCTCGATAACCAGCCGGTGCGCGCCTCGCGCGGCACGCTGCTGATACCTGACACAGACCTGGACCAGGCGCTGGCCGGTGACTACGACATGGTGGTGCTGCCGGGCGGTCTGCCGGGCGCCGATCACCTGGAGCAGGATCAGCGCGTGGCCGGGCTGCTCAGAAAGATGGCCGCGGCGGGCCGCTACACGGCCGCCATCTGTGCGGCGCCCAAGGTGCTGGCGCAGGTCGGCCTGCTGGATGGCAAGCGCGCCACCTGCTATCCCGGCTCCATGGATCCCGGCAGTGTCCCGGGGATGAAATACAGCGAGGAGCCGGTGGTCGCCGATGGCAAGGTGATTACCTCACGCGGACCCGGTACGGCCATGGACTTTGCACTGCAGTTGATCGAGACCCTGGCCGGGGAGCAGACCCGGGCCCAGGTCGAGGCCGGTCTGCAACGCCCCGCGCACTAGCCCGCACGCAGCATCGATGCGTATCATCGAGGTCGTTGCCGATGCCGGCCACCTGGACACCCTGGAGAGTCTTGCCGAACAGTACCGTGTGGTAGATTCCTGGGCGGTTCCGTCTGCAACCGACGGTCGGGTGGTACTGCGTATGCTGGTCGATGACGCAACACCCCAGCAGCTGATCGATACCCTGCAGGGCCTGCTGGGCGGTAGTGAAAATTACCGCATCATGATTCTACCGGTAGAGGCGGCATTGCCGCGCGCGCAGCCGGCACCCGACACCGGGCAGGACAAGGCGCCTGGCGGTAATGGCCAGACACGCGAAGAGCTGTACAACGATATCGAGCGCGGTGCGCGCCTGGACAGCAACTTCCTGCTGATGGTGTGCCTGTCAACCATCGTCGCCTCCATCGGACTGATCGAGAACAATGTTGCCGTGGTCATCGGCGCCATGGTGATCGCGCCGCTGCTGGGACCGAATATCGCGCTTGCCTTTGCCACCTCGCTGGGCGACCACCCGCTGATATGGAAATCGCTCAAGACCAATCTGGCCGGACTGGCCCTGACACTGTTGATCACGCTGGCAATCGGTGCGCTCTGGCCCGACGCCCTGGCCAGCCCCGAGATCCTGGCGCGTACCGATGTCGGTTTCGACGGCGTGGTGCTGGCACTTGCCTCGGGCGCGGCCGCGGTGTTGTCGCTGACCACGGGCCTGTCGAGTGTTTTGGTGGGGGTGATGGTCGCGGTGGCGCTGCTGCCGCCGGCCGCCACCCTGGGCATGTTGCTGGGTAGCGGACAGGCCGGTCTGGCGCTGGGCGCCGGTCTGCTGCTCGCGGTCAACATCGTCTGCATCAACCTGTCCGCCAAGCTGATGTTCCTGTACCGCGGCGTCAGGCCACGCACCTGGCTGGAAAAGCGCAAGGCACGCCAGTCCAATCTGACCTATACAGCGATCTGGATTGTGACGCTGCTCCTGCTGGCCATGGCGATACTCATACGCCAGCAGTTACCGGGCTAGTACGCTGTCAGTCCAGGTCCGTGTTGCCGGACCGGCTGATGAACAGCACCACCACGCCCAGGCCGCCCAGCAGCCAGCTTGGCAGCGGTGCACCCAGCAGCATGCCTGCTGGTGCGGTATTGAGGCCGGCCAGGCCATACACCACGGCAGCTGCAAGGATCAGGCCGCTGCCGACAATGGCGCCGACCGTGCGGCGGTTGGCGCGGCGCAGATCGCGGCGCAGCCTGCCGAGTTCGCGCGAGTTCCATTCGACCTGCAGCTTTCCGGCAGTGGTCTGTTCCAGAAACTTGTGAGCCAGCATCGGCAGTTCCGGCAGGGTCTCGGTCCAGGCGGGAACGCTCTGCTTGATGTTGCGCATCAGGGCGCGGGTGCCCAGCTGCTCGCTCATGGAACGTTCCAGGAACGGTTTGGCCGTCTGCCACAGGTCGAGGTCGGGATACAGCTGGCGTCCCAGGCCCTCGATGTTCAGCAGGGTCTTCTGCAACAGCACGAGCTGCGGCTGGATTTCCATGTCGAAGCGCCGTGCCGTCTGGAACAGGCGCAGCAGTACGTTACCGAAAGAGATTTCCTTCAGCGGTTTCTCGAAGATCGGTTCACAGACGGTACGGATCGCCGATTCGAATTCGTCTACGCGCGTACCGGACGGCACCCATTCCGATTCCACGTGCAGCTCCGCCACGCGCCGGTAATCACGCCGGAAAAAGGCCAGGAAATTTTCCGCCAGGTAGCGCTGGTCGACGGGGTTGAGGGTGCCCATGATACCGAAATCGACGGCCATATAGCAGCCGCCGGGTGACACGAACAGGTTGCCGGGATGCATGTCGGCATGAAAGAAGTTGTGCTCGAAGACCTGGGTGAAAAAGATTTCCACGCCGCGGGCGGAGAGCTGCTTGAGGTCGATGCCGTGCTTGCGCAGTGAGTCGATATCGCTGATGGGGATGCCGAAGATGCGCTCCATCACCATGACACCCGGCCGGCAGTAGGGCCAGTGGATCTCGGGCACATAAAGCTGGTGCGACTTGCTGAAATTGCGCCGTAGCTGGGAGGCGTTGGCGGCTTCGCGCAGCAGGTCGAGTTCGTCGTACAGGGTTTTTTCGAACTCGAGCACCACTTCACAGGGACGCAGGCGGCGCCCGTCCTTCCAGTAGCGCTCGGCCAGGCGTGCGACCGTCTTCAGCAGACTGACATCGCGGGTAATGCGTTGGCGGATGTTGGGGCGCAGGACCTTGACGACCACGTCGGTCCCGTCGTGCAGGCGGGCGGTATGTACCTGGGCAATAGAGGCGGATGCGAGCGGCGTCTCATCGAAGGCCTGGAAGATCTGTTCCACCGACTGGCCATAGGCCTTCTCGACCTGCGCCTTGGCGCGCTGCCCCGGGAACGGCGGTACGCGGTCCTGCAGACGCGCCAGCTCGATTGCGATATCGTCGGGCAACAGGTCCTGGCGTGTCGAAAGTATCTGGCCGAATTTGACATATATCGGACCCAGGTCTTCCAGCGCCCTGCGGATGCGCACGGCACGCGGTTCACGTTCGCGTGGCAGCCAGTTCCAGGGTGCGAGGTAATAGATGAACCGAAACGGTCTTAACAGGTGGGTCGCGAGGATGACCTCATCAAGGCCGTGGCGCACCAGCACGAAGTTGATGTGCGCCAGCCGGATGACCTGCGCCGGCCGGATCATGTTCGACCCTGAGTCGCGGATTCCGCGGTCTGAGCCGCCTGCAGGCGGTCCAGGCGTGCCTGCAGGCGGTCCATGGCCATGCCGAGCCGGCTGACGTCCTCGATGAAGTTCTCGACCTCGATGCGGGCCGGCAGCACGCGCAGCTCCTCCTGCAGGTATTCCGACAGGTCCTGTATCAGGGTGGCGCGGCCGTGGGCCAGCAGCGAGCCGGTCTTGCGCGCGGCGTTGCCGAGCTGGTGGGCCACCACATCACCGCTCAGCCGTGACAGCTGTTCCTCCCAGTCAATCTCCATTTCATCCAGGATGACCTTGAATGCCTGGCCGGTCTCGACATCGCCGCTGATATCCACGGCGCCGGAAAACAGCGTACCGGCGGTATTGCCGCCCAGGCCGAGTCGGGCCATGCCCAGCGGACTGCCGTGCAGCACGGTATCCGCGTCCTGGCCGCTGTCAGTCAGTACGGTAATGCCGTTGCGGCCGGGTTTCAGCAGAATCCTCAGGTCGAGGCCCTTGAGTTGCAGTGCGATCAGCCGGCCCTCGAGTCCCGCCAGGCGTCCGCACACGTCCGGGTCCAGGTCGAGGTAGTGGTTGAGCGCGATTTCCAGAGCGCTGGCCGTGCTGGTGGTCAGTTTCATCATGACCCCCGTGCCAGTTCCTGCAGCGAACTGAGCGCATAGTCCTCGCGGATCACCACTGTACCGGCCAGTTTGTCATGCAGGCCCTGCTTGTGCGGGTCCCAGCCGATCCACAGCAGCCCCACTAACAGCGGCAGGGCCGCCAGCAGCAGGTAGACAGTGCGTTTGCCCGAAGTGCCGAGGCCGATGGCATGACCTGTGCGGGCATCGACCAGCCGACAGTCGAGCAGCAGCAGCCCCGGGGTGCCCTGCAAGCGGGCGTCGAGCAAAATCATCAACAGCAGTGCGATCACCACGGCAACGGCGATCGCGCTGTTCAGGGTGCGTGAACCCCAGCCAGGCATGTCACCGCTCCAGGCAGTCCAGGCCAGTACGGCACAGGCCAGCAGCATGGCGGCCAGAAAGATATCGATAAGCAGTGCACCGAAACGGCGCCACATCCCGGCGTACTGGAAGCCCGCGGCGCTCAAAATTTATAACCCCGATGAACGGCGACGATGCCGCCGGTGAGATTCTGGTAGCTGCAGTCCTCGAAACCGGCCGACTCCATCATCTCGAGCAGGGTCTGCTGGTCCGGGTGCATGCGGATGGATTCGGCCAGGTAGCGGTAGCTTTCGGCATCGTCGGCGAACAGCTTTCCCAGCCGGGGCAGGATCCTGAACGAATAGAAGTCATAGGCGGGCTTGAGGGCCGCGACCGGGCGCGAGAACTCGAGCACCAGCAGGCGTCCCCCCGGTTTCAGGACACGGTATATGGAATCCAGTGCCGACTGCTTGTCGGTGACATTGCGTAGGCCGAAACCCATGGTGATGCAGTCGAAGCTGTTGTCGGCAAACGGCAGTCGCTCGGCATTTGCCTGGATGAAGTCGACGTTGCCGGCAATCCCGTCATCTACCAGGCGTGCCCTGCCCGTGCCGATCATGGCGTGATTGATATCGGAGAGGATGACCTTGCCCTGCGGACCGGTACCGGCGGCGAGCAGGCGCGTCAGGTCACCGGTGCCGCCGGCAAGGTCCAGGATCTGCTGGCCCGGCCGGATGTTCGCCATGTCGATGACCAGGCGCTTCCACAGGCGATGGATGCCCATGGACATCACATCGTTCATCAGGTCGTAATTGTCGGCGACGGAATCGAAGACGGCGCGCACCCGGTGCACCTTTTCCTCTGTGGGAACTTCCTCGAAGCCGAAATGTGTGGTCTTGTCTTTCATTCTGGCGCCCGTTTTGTAACCTTAATTATAAATCTACCGCAGAGACGCGGGGAAAGCAGAAAAAAATGAATGCTTGAGGGCGCGCACAGGCATCCGGCCGGTTGCTGGTCTTGCTGTCGGCCCGATTGAAATCAGGCCGTCTTTCCGGTTTGCGGGTGTCTCAGCCGGTTTCCTTGCGCTTGTGGCCGGCCGCTTCCAGTTGCTGCAGGTACTCCGCCCAGTATTTATCCTTGTTCTTGCCCATGTCATAGAGCGTTTCCCAGGAGTAGATGCCGGTGTCGTGGCCGTCATCGAAATGCGGCTGAATGGCATAGGCGCCGACCGGGTCGACCTGGGAGATGGCGACATCCTCCTTGCCGATCTGCAGGACACCCTGGCCGGGGCCGTGACCGCGCACTTCGGCGGAGGGTGAATAGACCCTGAGGTACTCGTAGGGGAGTTTGAAGTGTGCGCCGTCCTCGAAGGTGATCTCGAGTATGCGGGATTTCTGGTGCAGGCTGATTTCGGTGGGTTTGGGTGTGTCTGTCATGCGTTTGCCTCTGCGTTGTCAGCCATCGCGGCCGGGATTGCTTGTACGGATTTGTCCGGCAAGGGCCTGGTAGGGCTACAGTATGTAACGGCTCAGGTCTTCGTCCTTCACCAGCTGCCCGAGTTGCTCGTCTACGTAGGCGGCATCGATCGAGGTGACGCTGCCGGCGCGGTCGGTGGCATCGAAGGATATCGATTCCAGCAGGCGTTCCATCACGGTGTGCAGGCGCCGCGCGCCGATGTTCTCGGTACGTTCGTTGATGTCGCTGGCGATCTCGGCGATGCGGGTGATGCTGTCTTCGGTGAATTCCAGGGTGACCGACTCGGTGGCGATCAGGGCGCTGTACTGCTCGGTTAGCGAGGCATCCGGTTCAGTCAGGATGCGCGCGAATTCCTTTGCGCCCAGTGCGTCCAGCTCGACGCGGATGGGCAGGCGACCCTGCAGTTCCGGTATCAGGTCTGATGGCCTGGAGATGTGGAAGGCACCCGAGGCGATGAACAGGATGTGGTCGGTCTTCACCATGCCGTGCTTGGTGGAGACGGTGCTGCCCTCCACCAGCGGCAGCAGGTCGCGCTGAACACCCTCGCGCGACACGTCGGGCCCGCTGGACTCGCCGCGGCGCGTCACCTTGTCGATTTCGTCGATAAAGACAATGCCGTTCTGTTCGACGTTTTCCAGTGCGCTCTGCTTGATGTCGTCGTCGTTGATCATCCGGGCAGCCTCTTCGTCGCACAGCAGGCGGCGCGCATCCCGGATGCGCAGCTTGCGCGCCTTGGTGCGGCTGCCGGCCATGTTCTGGAACATGCCCTGCAGCTGGCTGGTCATTTCCTCCATGCCGGGCGGTGCCATGATCTCCACGCCGATCGGCGTGGCGGAGACCTCGACCTCGATCTCGCGCTCGTCCAGCTGGCCTTCGCGCAGGCGCTTGCGCAGCTTCTGGCGCGTTTCCGAATCGGTGTCGGCGGTCTCGCCCGGCGCCAGGCTGCGGGGCGCGGGCAGCAGGGCATCGAGGATGCGCTCTTCGGCGGCATCCTCGGCACGGTGGCGCACCTTGTCCATGGCCTGCTCGCGCTCCAGCTTGATGGCGACATCGGCGAGGTCGCGGACAATGGACTCCACGTCCCGGCCCACGTAGCCGACCTCGGTGAACTTGGTTGCCTCGACCTTGATGAACGGTGCCCGGGCCAGGCGTGCCAGGCGCCGGGCGATCTCGGTCTTGCCGACCCCGGTGGGCCCGATCATCAGGATGTTCTTGGGGGTGATCTCGGAGCGCAGCGGCTCGCCAACCTGCATGCGCCGCCAGCGATTGCGCAGGGCAATGGCCACGGCCCGCTTGGCGGCATCCTGGCCAATGATGTGCTTGTCCAGTTCCTGGACGATCTCTCTGGGTGTCATTGCCGACATTTAAATGCTACTCGCGTATTTTAATCAATTTTAAACTATAAATAGCTGCATTTTGGCGAAGTTTGTCTTTGACCAGCATTCTAGCCGGTGCCGTCCGCAGCGAGTTCCTCGAAGGTCAGGTTGCGATTGGTGTAGATGCAGATGTCCGCGGCGATTTTCAAGGCGGTCTCGGTAATGGCGCGCGCGCCCATGTCAGTGTTTTCCAGCAGGGCGCGGGCCGCGGACTGGGCATAGCTGCCACCCGAACCGATGGCCATCAGGGCATTTTCCGGTTCGATGACGTCACCGTTGCCGCTGATGATCAGTGAGGTCTCGTGGTCGGCCACGGCCAGCAGCGCCTCCAGGTTGCGCAGCATTTTGTTGGTGCGCCAGTCCTTGGCCAGCCGGCCGTGCCACCGGCGAAGCCGGCGATTACCCTGTCGTTGTACAGGCGACGGACCTTGCGTGCATTGCCCTTCATGACGGTATCGCCCAGCGAGACCTGGCCATCGCCGCCAATGACCACGCTGCCGTTGCGGCGTACCGACAGGATGGTTGTGCCTCGAAACTGCTCCACGGCTTCACTCCAGGGTCAAAGGGCGTACGATTGTACACCATCCGATCCGGTCTGATCAGACTGAATATAAAGGGATTTTATGATAACCCGGGGTGCGGGAAGGGCTACTTGCGCACCCGCCGGGCACGCGGGTGTGCCTGGTCATAAACCCGTGCCAGGTGCTGGAAGTCCAGGTGGGTGTAGATCTGGGTGGTGCTGATATCCGCATGCCCCAGCAATTCCTGCACGGCGCGCAGGTCACCGCTGGATTCGAGCAGGTGACTGGCAAAGGAATGCCGCAGGGTATGCGGGTGGAGGTCACCCGGGAGCCCGTACCGCTGCGCCCAGCGGCGCAGCCGTTGCTGGATGGCGCGGGCGCCCAGACGGCGCCCGTGGCGGCCGGTGAACACCGCCGCTTCGGCAGCATCCGCCAGTTGGTCGCGCTGCTGTCGCCATGCCTGCAATGCGGCAATCGCCCGGGTGCCGATGGGGAGGATCCGGGTCTTGGCACCCTTGCCGGTTACCCGTACCACGCGCTCTTTCAGGTCCATGTCGTCCCAGTCGAGGGCCACCAGTTCACCGAGGCGCAGGCCGGAGGAATACATCAGTTCCAGGATGGCGAGGTCGCGCAGTTCGAGTATGTCACCGGCCCGGGCGCTCAGCAGCCGGGCGATGTCGTCGACATTCAGGGTGTCCGGCAGGCGGCGTTCGGATTTCGGTGCCCGCACGTCATGCGCCGGGTTGCAGGTGACCTCCTGTTCGCGCAGCAGGTAGTTGTAGAAACTGCGCAGTGCCGACAGGCGGCGCTGGATACTGCGCCCGCCGAGTCCGCGGCGATGTACCTGGGCGGCGTACTGCCTGACCTGGTGCGTATCCAGGTCTTTCCATTGCGGGATGCCCGCGTCCTGGCAGAAGCAGAGAATCTCCTGCAGGTCGCGACGGTAGTGTTTGAGGGTGTCGGCGGAGAGGCGGCGCTCCGTCTGCAGATGATGCAGGAAACGCTCCAGCCAGTGTTGTGGATCAGTCGGCACGGTGCGACGTGCGTGGCATGATCAGGAAGCGGTGCTTGCCTGGGTGTCGGGATCCAGGTGTGGGTGCAGCAGCAGGTCGATCAATTCACCCAGGTGGGTGAGAAACAGGGTGCCCATGCCGGGATGAAAACGGTTGCCCTCCTGGCTGCCGATCGCGAGCAGGCCGGTGGCGCCCTTCTTGCCCAGCGGGATAATAGCGGCGGACTCGATGGCCTGGGCCTGGTCGCCGAACAGGTAGCCCAGTTGTTCACGCTTGAAACGCCCGCACTGCGGACGGCAGGTCTTGTAAAACGATTCAAAGTGTTCGAGTTCGGCAGCATCGCGGTTGAACTGGTCTACGCCGCATTCGCGGCTACGTGCTTCCGACAGGCCGGCGAGGCGCAGGTTGACAGTATCGGCGTTGAATTCACCCTGCAGGTGTTCGCGCAGGGTATCCAGCAGGGCCTCGAGCGTGCCCGAGGTGACCAGTCCCAGCGTCAGCTGGTGCATGCGTTCGTTGAGGCGATTGTTGTCACGCGCCACGTGCACCAGGTCCATCAGCTTGCGTTTCAACTGGCGGTTCTGGTCACGCAGGATCTTGACCTGGTGCTCGATCAGCGATACCGCCGTACCGCAGGTATGCGGGATGCGCAGTATGGCCAGCAGGCTGGGATTGTTAAGGAAGAACTCGGGGTTGTCGCGCAGATAATCGGCGACCGTTTTTTCTTCCAGCGGCTGCGTTCCGGTTTGGGTTTGCTGTGATGTCGTCATAACTCGATGCGCCCCTTGAAGACCCGTGTTGCCGGTCCGGTCATGTAGACCGGGTAGCCATTGCCGGCCCAGCTTACCACAAGATTACCGCCGCGCAGGGCGACATTCACGCGCGCCGCCAGCTGGTCCCAGAGGCGGCCGGCGACCACGGCCGCACAGGCACCGCTGCCGCAGGCCAGGGTTTCACCGGCGCCGCGTTCATAGACACGCAGGCGGATGTGCTCGAAATCGATGATCTGCATAAAACCGGCATTGACCTGTTCGGGAAAGCGGGGATGGCGCTGGATCAATGGCCCGAGCCGCTCAACCGGTGCCGTATCGACGTCCACGACCGGGGTAACCGCGTGCGGATTGCCCATGGACACGGCGGCGATCTCGATTTCCTCGCCATCGAGCGCCAGCGTGTAGGTCTGGGCGCAGGCCGGGGCATCGAACGGTATGTCCGCCGGCTCCAGGCGCGGTTCACCCATGTTCACCGTCACCTGGCCGTCATCCTCAAGTACCAATTGCAGGCGCCCGCTGGCGGTCTCGACATCCAGTTCGCGCTTGTCGGTGAATCCCTGCTCGTGCACGAAGCGCATGAAGCAGCGTGCCCCGTTGCCGCACTGGCCCACCTCGCCGCCGTCGGCATTGAAGATCCGGTAGCGGAAATCGGTCCCCGGCGTCGCCGCTGCCTCGACCAGCAGCAGCTGGTCGCAGCCGATCCCGTAACGCCGGTCGGCGAGCTGGCGTACCTGCTCAGGTGACAGGTCCACGGTCTGGTTGATGGCATCGATGACCACGAAATCGTTGCCCAGGCCGTGCATTTTCGTAAATTCGAGTTGCATTCACTTATGTCCTCACCGCAGAGACGCGGAGAACGCAGAGTAGTCAATATTCAAGTAAACAACAAAACATTCACCGCAAAGACGCAAAGAGCGCAAAGTCAAAACACAATCCTTGCTAACAACAACCAACGTCGGCCATGACAATTGACGGTATGTTTGTCGTTTACCGGATCGGTGTTGTTGCAATAATAATGTTTTCTTTGCGTCTTTGCGGTGAGAAATTTTTTAGAATGAATTTCTCTGCGTTCTCCGCGTCTCGGCGGTGAATAGTCATTCTTCAGGCAGCAGGTGTTCGCCGCGGTAGAGATCGTCCAGGCTCTCGCGCTCGCGGATGACATGAAAGCGGTCACCGTCGACCATGATCTCGGCGGCGCGCGGCCGCGAGTTGTAGTTGGAACTCATGGTGAATCCGTAGGCGCCGGCCGAGCGCACTGCCAGGACATCGTCTGCGGCCAGTGCCAGAGTGCGGTCCTTGCCGAGAAAGTCGCCGGTCTCGCAGACCGGACCGACCACGTCGTAGGCCAGTGCCGGTTCTCCGCTGCGTGACTGCAGCGGGATAATATCGTGCCAGGCGTTGTAGAGCGCGGGCCGCTGCAGGTCGTTCATAGCGGCGTCGACAATGGCGAAGTGCCTGTCGGGGCTGTGCTTCAGGTATTCCACGCGCGTCAGCAGGATGCCGGCGTTGCCGGCGATGGCGCGTCCCGGTTCCAGCAGGATCTCCAGCGGGCTGTCGCCAAGCCTTTCCAGCAGCGCGCGGGCATAGACATCCGGCAGCGGCGGCCTGTCCTGTGCCTGGTATGGGATGCCGAGGCCGCCGCCCACGTCGATATGCTGCAAGCCTATTCCTTCGTCCTGCAGGCGTCCGACCAGTTGCAGCACGCGCTCGAGGGCATCGACAAAGGGCGTGATCTCGGTCAGCTGTGAACCGATGTGGCAGTCGATGCCGGTGACTCGCAGCTGCGGCAACTCTGCGGCGTGGCGGTAGACCTGCAGGGCGGTGTCGACATCGATGCCGAACTTGTTCTCCCTGAGACCGGTGGAGATGTAGGGGTGGGTGCCGGCATCCACGTCCGGATTGACGCGCAGTGACACCGGTGCGATCTGTCCGCTCTCGCCGGCCACCGTGTTGAGGCGCTGCAGTTCCGCCTCCGACTCGACATTGAAGCAGCGGATGCCGACCTCGAGTGCGCGCCGCATCTCGCTGGCGCGCTTGCCGACACCGGAGAACACCACCCGGGCGGGATCGCCACCTGCCTGCAGCACGCGCTGCAGCTCGCCCTCCGAGACAATGTCGAAGCCCGAGCCCAGTTGTGCCAGCACCTGCAGCACGGCCAGGCTGGAGTTTGCCTTGACCGCATAGCAGATCAGGTGCGGGTGGCCGGCGAGCGCATCGTTGAATACCTGCCAGTGGCGCACCAGTGTCGCCCGTGAATAGACGTAGCAGGGCGTACCCACCCGCTTGACGATCTCGGCAAGATCGACGTCCTCCGCCCAGAGGCGCCTGTCACGGTATGCAAAGTGGTCCATGAATTGAATTTCCCGGCGACCCGGCCGGGTTCAGTCGCTCCCCCGGTGCAGTTCGTTCGGCAGGTAGAGCGGGCCTTTCTGGCCGCAGCCGCCCAGCCACGCGCCGGCGATGATCAGCAGCAGTACCAGCAGTCGGGATGACTTGTGCTTGTTCATAACACCCTTCCCAAAACCAGCCGTGAGTATACGGGGTGCTTGCGGCAAACCCAATGGCGTGGCTGTTTATGGTACATAGTGGGGTTATGAAACCGGGACACCTGGATGCAGTTGAAATCAACCCGCCGGTACCGCCGCGTGCCTGCCTCATCTGGCTGCATGGCCTGGGCGCCGACGGCCATGACTTCGAAGCCCTGATCCCCGAGCTGGGGCTGGCCAGGGAACGTGCACTGCGGGTGATCCTGCCGCATGCCCCGTACCGGCCAGTGACAATCAATGGTGGTCATGTCATGCGTGCCTGGTACGACATCCTTGCGCCCGACCTGCAACAGGGCGAAGACGGTCAGGGCATACGGGAGTCGGAGCAGCTGCTGCGGGCGCTGATCGAGCACGAGGTCGGGAACGGCATACCCGCCGAACACATCGTACTGGCGGGTTTTTCCCAGGGGGGTGCCATCGCCCTGCAGACCGGCTTGCGTTACCCGCAACGGCTGGCCGGCATCCTCGCACTGTCGACCTATGTCCCGCTCGCCGCCTCGCTGGCGGCCGAACGGGCGGCGGCAAATGCGGCGGTTCCGATCATGATGGCGCACGGGCTGCATGACCCGGTGGTGCCACTGGTGCTGGCCGAGCGCTGCCGCGATCAACTGCTGGGACTGGATTATGCCGTGGACTGGCGCAGCTACCCGATGGCGCATGCCGTGTGCCCGGCCGAGATCGCGGATGTCCGTGACTGGCTGGGGGTCTGCCTGCCGTAGTGTGGCCAGGTATAATTCAGAGTTAACAGAGACTTGCTGTTTTTCAAACGGCGATGGCGATACCGCTGTCGTTGTTGCGCGCCTCTATGAGCGCGGACTCGGCGCGCTCCAGCAGGGACCGTGCATTGTCGTTCTTCTGGCAGTGGGTCACGCCGTAGCAGGCGCTCATGGGGTTTGCCTGGTCGTCGCTGATGCGCCCCAGGTGTTCGCTCAGCTTGTTGATCAGCTGCACAGCGGAGTCCTGGGTTGTCTCCTGCAGGATAAGGATGAATTCGTGGGCCCCGGTGCAGCCGACCAGGTCGGCCCAGCGGGTCTGGTCCTTCAGCAGGTAGCTGACCTTCATCAGGGTGCGCTGCTGTGCCGTCCGGTCATTCAGCCCCATGACCACGATGGACAGGGGGCTGTTGTAGCGCCGGCTGCGTGCCACCAGCGGTTCCAGTGAGACCAGGGCCCCGTGCCGGCTCAGCAGGCTGGTCAGTTCCGCATCCTTGAGCGACTGCTCCCTGAGCTCATTGCTGAGCGCGTCTCGCTCCTGTTTGTGCCGCAGCTTTTCCGTTACATCCTGGTAAAAGCGTGCCGTGCCGCCCGCATTGCCGTCCAGGGGAATACTGTTCACGGCCAGCCAGCGTGCGTCGCCGTCCGGCATGACCCAGTTGACCAGGGTGCCCTGCCCCAGCAGCGGGGCCAGCAGGCTGTCGTTGCGCAGATCGGTGGCCGAATCCCTTATGGAAGTCGCTGCATCACCCAGCAGTTCGGCAAAGGCCGCATTGAAACCGTGCAACTGGCCGGCGTTATCGATCAGCAGGATAGCCAGCGGGCAGGCATCCAGCAGGGTACGGGCTTCCTCGAGTGCGAGCTTGTTTAACATGCAGATCTGTTTCCTTGGTCCACTATTCTGGCCGGTAATCCGGCTGCGAGGCCAGCGGTGATGGCACGGCAGGCCTCAGCTTTCCCGGTTCGCGAGCCGCGTGCGGACCGAATCCATGGCCGCCCGCACCTGTGCGGGTGCCGTGCCGCCGGGGTGATTGCGTGCCGCCAGCGAGCCTTCCAGGGTGAGTACCTCGAATACGTCGGCGTCGATGGAGCTGGAAAAGTCCTGCAGTTCCTCCAGCGTCAAGGCGGCCAGGTCCTTGTCGTTCTCGATCCCGTAACGGACCGCGCGGCCGACGATTTCATGGGCGTCGCGGAAGGGGGTACCCTTGCGTACCAGGTAGTCTGCAAGGTCGGTTGCGGTGGAGAAGCCCTGGTGCGCCGCGCGAGCCATCTGCTCCCGGTTCACCTCCAGCGCGGGCATCATGTCGGCGAATACCCGCAGCGAGCCCTTGAGGGTGTCGACGCTGTCGAACAGCGGCTCCTTGTCCTCCTGGTTGTCCTTGTTATAGGCCAGTGGCTGGCCCTTCATCAGCATCAGCAGGCTCACCAGGTTGCCGGTCACCCGTCCGCTTTTGCCGCGTACCAGCTCGGGGACATCCGGGTTTTTCTTCTGCGGCATGATGCTGGAGCCGGTGCAGAAGCGGTCCGGTAGTTCAATAAAGTTGAACTGTGCCGATGACCAGAGTATCAGCTCCTCCGAGAACCGTGACAGATGCATCATCACCAGCGCCGCCGCACTGCAGAATTCGATTACGAAATCCCGGTCACTGACCGCATCCAGCGAGTTGGCAGCCGGGGCGTCGAAGCCCAGCAGCCGGGCCGTGTAGACGCGGTCGATGGGAAAGCTGGTGCCGGCCAGGGCGGCCGCGCCCAGCGGCATGACATTGACCCGCCGCCGGCAATCAAGCAGGCGCAGGTAGTCGCGCTCCAGCATCTCGATCCAGGCCAGCATGTGGTGACCGAGACTGACCGGCATGGCCACCTGCAGGTGGGTGAACCCGGGCATGATGGTGTCGGCCTCGCGTTCGGCGAGCTCCAGCAGGGCGGCCTGCAGGCGGCCCAGTTCGGCGCACAGGATATCGATCTCGTCGCGCAGGTACAGGCGCAGATCGGTCGCGACCTGGTCGTTGCGCGAGCGACCGGTATGGAGCTTCTTGCCGGTATCGCCGATACGCTCGATCAGGCGCGCCTCGATGTTCATGTGGATGTCTTCGAGAGCGACCGACCAGGCGAAATCACCGCGCTCGATGTCCGCGCGGATGTCCTCCAGGCCGTCCACAATCCGCTTGCATTCGGGCTCGCGGATGATCCCGACATGTGCCAGCATGCGGGCATGGGCAATGGAACCGGCGATGTCATGACGGTAAAGCCGGTGATCGAATCCAATCGAGGCGGTAAAGGCCTCGACGAAGGCATCGGTCGACTCGGTAAACCGGCCGCCCCAGGGCTTTTCCTTGGCGTTATCGTCCGACATGCTGCTAACCCCTGACCACGTGTCGGCGCAGTATAACCAATCCGCAGGTGCTTTGCGTTTGCCGGCGGCGGGCCGGTTCGGCTTGCGGCAGGGGCGCTCAGGGATGAAACTGCTCCCATGAACAAAGCAACGGCTAACAGCGCGGGTATCGAGCAGGAGGACGGCTTCTTCCTGCCCGACTTCTGCAATGTGCGGCTGGTGTTCGCGGTGGTCATCATGGCCGAGTTGCTGGCCTTTGTGCTGGTGCTGGTGACCCCGGGCCTGCTGGGCGACCGCTGGAGTGATCTGGGCGTGATTTCACTGTTCCTCCAGTGGATTGCACTGACCAGTGCGGCACTGCTGTGCGTGGCGCGGCCGCTGCTGTTACGGCTGGGTAACACCGCGGCGGTGCTGATCAGCTACCTGCTGGTCCTGCTGGTCACGGCCCTGCTCAGCGAGGCCGCCTTCTGGCTGATGGTGCGCAGCACCCTGCTGCCATCGTTCGACGGCGAATGGCATGGCGTCTTCGTGCTGCGCTGCCTCGGGGTCAGCGCGGTGATCACGGCCGTCATCCTGCGCTACCTGTTTGTCCAGCACCAGTGGCGCCAGCAACTGGAGGCCGAGGCCCGTGCCCGGGTGGCGGCCCTGCAGGCGCGCATTCGTCCCCATTTCCTGTTCAACAGCATGAATACCATCGCCGCCTTGACCCGCTCGGATCCTGACGGTGCCGAGGAGGCCATCCACGACCTGGCCGACCTGTTTCGGGCCGCGCTGGACAGTGCGGATGAGCGTGCCACCCTGGACGCAGAACTCACCCTGGCGCGGCGCTACCTGAATATCGAGGCCCTGCGCCTGGGCGAGCGCCTGGCAGTGGAGTGGGACATGGATGTGCTGCCGCTCGATGTGAACGTGCCGCCACTGATCCTGCAGCCGCTGCTGGAGAATGCCATCTATCATGGCATCGAGCCCCTGGCGGGGGGTGGCACCATCCGAATAAGCGGTGAGGCGGCCAACGGCCGCATCGAGATCCGGGTAAGCAACCCGGTGGCCGGGAACGCCAAGTCCGGCCGCAAACAGGGGAACCGCATTGCCCAGGAGAATATTCGTCAGCGCCTGCAGCTGGCCTTCGGGGACCGGGCCGGTCTGGAGACATTGCAGCGCGAGGGGCACTACCAGGTGACGCTGCGTTTCCCCGTGGGGCAGCCGGCATGAGGGTGCTGGTGGTCGACGATGAGGCACCGGCGCGGGAACGCCTGTTGCGCATGCTGGAACCCCTCGACAGCTATACGGTTTGCGGCGAGGCGGCCACCGGACAGGCGGCGCTGGCGCTGGCCGAGGAGCGTCAGCCGGATATCATGCTGATGGATATCCGCATGCCGGGCATGGACGGCATGGAGGCGGCGCGCCACTTGCTGGCGCTGGAACAGCCGCCCGCCGTCATCTTTACCACGGCCTACAGCGATCACGCGCTGGAGGCCTTCGAGATGCATGCCGTCGATTACCTGCTCAAGCCCGTGCGCCGGGAGCGCCTGGCCGAGGCGCTGGCAAACGCCCGGCGGCTGACGCGCGTACAGGCGGCTGCCCTGGGGCAGGCCGGTGAACACGGTAATGCGCGCACCCGTATCTGTGCGCGCGTGCGCGGCAGCCTGCAGCTGATACCCGTCGAGGAGATTCGTTATTTCCAGGCGGACCAGAAATACGTAACCGTCGCAACCGCGGAGGGTCAGGTGCTGATCGAGGAAACCCTCAAGTCACTTGAGGATGAATTCCGGGAACAGTTCATCCGCGTGCACCGCAACGCCCTGGTTGCAGTGCGCTTCCTGCGCGGCCTGGGGAAGGATGACGGTGGCCACTTCAGGGTTCGGCTGGCGGGGGTTGAAGAACAGCTGGAGATCAGCCGGCGTCATGTCGCGGACGTGCGTCAGTGCATCAAATCGCTGCAGTCCTGACTGGCAGCGGACCGGTGCGGGCTAGTCCTGCCCAAGTCGGCAGGGTGCGCGCGCGGACAGCTGCTGCGGGTTCCTCAGGTTCAGCAGGGCCGTGTCGATGCAGCCATCCAGGTAACCGCCGAACATCTCGAGTGTATTGATGCCGATCATGCGTTGCGCGAGTTCCCTCCCATCGGCATCGACAAACAGGATGGTGGGCGTGACAAACACCCGCAAGCCATGGGCCAGTTCTGATGCCTCCACGGACCGGCCCGAGAAATCCCTGACCTGGGAGCCGTTGTCTAGCTCCAGCTTGCGGATGATAATCTTGTCCGCGTAGTCGCCACTGAGCAGCATCGGCTCGAGGAATTCCTCTTCCAGGTCCTCGCAGTAGGGGCACTCGCTGGCGCTGAAGGCGAGCAGGATTGGCAGCCTCCCGGCACGGGCGCCCTGCCCTTCCTGCTGCAGGTCTTGTGCGACCGGCACCTGGACCTCGGCGTGCAGGGCGGCACTGGCCAGCCACATTAACGCCCATCCGCAAACAACAGGCTTGTATAATCGTTTCATGAAGCGCTCGCTGTTTCGATTCGATCTCAGCCAGTTACTATTAATCTGACACTCACACGCCCATGTCAACCGAAGTCTTGCGTATCGCCACCCGTAAAAGCCCCCTGGCCCTGTGGCAAGCCGAACATGTACGCAGCCGCCTGCAGGCGGCGCACCCCGGTCTGGAGGTCGAACTGGTCACCATGAGCACCCAGGGCGATCGAGTGCTGGACAGCCCGCTGGCCAAAATAGGTGGCAAGGGCCTGTTCGTGAAAGAACTCGAGCAGGGCATGCTGCAGGGGGACGCCGATATCGCGGTGCACTCCATGAAGGATGTGCCGGTCGAGTTTCCGCCCGGCCTGGGCATCGGGGCTATCCTGGAGCGCGAGGACCCGCGCGATGCCTTTGTCTCGAATCGCTACGCATCGGTCGAGGCCTTGCCGGACGGTGCCCGGGTCGGTACCTCCAGCCTGCGCCGTCAGTGCCAGTTGCGCGCGCGGCGCCCCGACCTGGAAATACTCGACCTGCGCGGCAACGTTGGCACCCGCCTGTCCAAGCTTGACGGCGGTGACTACGATGCCATTGTGCTGGCCTGCGCGGGCCTGAAACGCCTGGGTCTGGAGGCGCGCATCAGCATGGCGCTGGGGCCGGAGCAGAGCCTGCCGGCCATCGCCCAGGGCGTGATCGGTATCGAGTGCCGCATCGATGACACGCGTGTAAGGCAGCTGATCGCGGCGCTGGACCATCCCGATACCCGTCTGCGTACCCTGGCCGAGCGATCCATGAATGCCACCCTGGCCGGTGGTTGCCAGGCACCGGTGGCCGGCTATTCCGAGTTGCAGGGCGACCGCATCGAGCTGCATGGCCTGGTGGGCTGGCCGGATGGCAGCGAGATCATCCGCGGATATATCAGCGGACCGGCGGTTGATGCCGAGTCCCTGGGACGGGAACTGGCGGAGGACCTGCTGGCGCGCGGGGCGCGGCCCATCCTTGAAACATTGCTCGGCGACGCATGAGACACCGCGCTGCCCGGTGCCCGGCGCGGCATGACGGTTGAGCCGGCACTGCGGGGCCTGCGTGTCCTGGTGACGCGTCCCGCCGGCCAGGCGGAGCGTCTCTGTCGGTTGATCGAGGCCGCCGGTGGTACGGCCGTGCGCCTGCCGGCCATCGAGATACTCGCGCCCGCAGACATGACCCGGCTCGCGGCCGTGACCGCCGCGCTGGCCTCCTATGACCTGGCGGTGTTCGTCAGTGTCAACGCGGTCCGCAAGGGTCTGGATTACATCCTGGACCGGGGTGCATGGCCTGAAAATGTCCTCATCGCCACGGTCGGCGCCAGCTCGGCGCAGGCGCTGGAGCCCTACGGGCTGGCGGTGGACCTGGTGCCGCAACACCAGTTCAACAGCGAGGCCCTGCTGGCACTGGATGAACTGCAGGACATGTCCGGCAGGCGCGTGGTCATCTTTCGCGGCAACGGCGGCCGTGAACACCTGTTCGACACCCTGTCGGCGCGCGGCGCCGCGGTCGAGTATGCCGAGGTCTACCGGCGCGCCTGCCCCGCGGTCGATGCCGCGAGCCTGCTGCATCACTGGCAGCCGGGGGCCCTGGACGTGATCACCATCACCAGCAACGAAACTCTGCAGAACCTGTTTGACATGGCCGGCAGCGAGGGTCAGCCGCTGTTGCGCCGGCTACCGCTGGTCGTGGTCAGCGGGCGCCAGGCCCTGCTGGCAGAGCGGCTGGGATTCAGTCAGGCGGTGCGAGTGGCGGACAATGCCAGTGATGAGGCCCTGCTGGCGGCACTGCAGCGCTACAGGACCGCGCGCGACGCCTGATGCCGTGCCGGCCCTGCCCGCGCAGTCGGGCCTTAATCGGCGGGCGCGGCGTATTCGAAGGAATCGGAGTAGAACTGTGCCTCGTCCATGCCGTGCCGGATGAACAGCCGGTGGCCGGCCTTCACCATCGCCGGCGGGCCGCTGGCATAGATGTCATGGTTTGCCAGGTCCGGGTAGTGGTGTACCACGCTGTCGGTGACCAGGCCGGTTTCGCCGGTCCAGTTGTCCCCGGGTAGCGGATCCGACAGCACCGGGGTGTACTCGAAGTTGTTGTATTCCATCAGCCAGCGCAGCGGCAGTTCCTCGAGGTAGAGATCGCTCCTCGAGCGTACCCCCCAGAACAGGTGCAGCGGGCGCTGGATCCCGGTATAGAAGGCGTGTTCCAGCATGCCCTTGAGCGGGGCGAAGCCGGTGCCGCCGCCGATCAGGATCAGCGGGCGTTCGCTGTCCTCGCGCAGAAAGTAGGTGCCCAGCGGGCCCTCGAGGCGCAGCAGTGCCTTTTCCTTGAGGTCGTGAAACACCTGGCCGCTGAAGTGGCCACCCTCGACATAGCGTACGTGCAGTTCGATGAAGGCGTCATCGTGGGGGGCATTGGCGATGGAAAAGGCGCGCGGCGTCTGGTCCTTGAGCAGCACGTTGATGTACTGGCCGGCAAGGAACTGCAGCCGGTTGCTGCTGGGTACCTTCAGGTAGATGCGGATGACGTCATGGGCGAGTTGCTCGAGACGGTCGACCCGGCAGGGCAGTTTCTTGATCTCGATGTCCCTGACAGCATCGACCTCGCGGACCTCGATGGTCAGGTCGCAGCCCGGGTGTGCCTGGCAGAACAGCGCCTTGCCGGCGGCGGCGTCTTCAGCGCTCAGCGCGGGCGGGCGGCCGTCGGCGTAGTCCACGAAGCCGCTCAGCACCTTCCCCATGCAGGAACCGCAGGCCCCGTTGCGGCAGCCGTAGGGCAGTATAATGCCCTGGCGCAGCGCGGCATCGAGCACCGCTTCATGTGCCTCGACGGTGAACTGGTTACCGCTGGACTGGACTTTGACTTGATATGACATTCAATTACTTACAGCGATCCGGGCCGGATCGGCATTGTCGCTGATTTCACCCGGGAGATAAACCGATGGCGTCTGTGCTAATAGTCGGCTGCGGGTATATCGGCAGGCGGGTCGCCGCCCGGCTACAGGCGCGCGGTACTGCCGTCACCGGGCTGGTGCGTTCCGCTGCAGCTGCACGCGGTCTGCACGAGCAGGCCATCCGGGTCCTGCAGGCGGACCTGGATACGGCGGGTACGCGCGCGTTCCCGGCGGACGGTTTTGCCGATATCTTCTATTTCGCCCCGCCACCCTCGCAGGGCTACCCGCATGGCGGCCTTTCTGAAGGCGCTGGACACAGGGGTGCCGCCGCGGCGCATCGTCTATATCAGCACCAGCGCCGTTTACGGTGACTGCCAGGGCCGCTGGATCACCGAGGCCGAGCCGGTCAACCCCGCCACGGCGCGCGGACAACGGCGCCTGGATGCCGAAAACCGCCTGTGTGCCTGGGCGCAAGCCCGGGGCGTTGAGTGGACCATCCTGCGGGTGCCCGGCATCTACGGCCCGGGGAAACTGCCGCTGGCGCGGCTGCGTGCCGGTACCCCGGTGCTGCGCGAGGCGGATGCGCCCTACACCAACCGGATCCACGGCGATGACCTCGCCGCGATCTGCGTCGCGGCCATGGACAGCCCGCAGGCCAATACCGTGTACAACGTCAGCGACGGTCATCCCAGCAACATGACAGACTACTTCTTCCGGGTGGCCGACGCCGCGAGGCTGCCGCGCCCGCCCGCGGTCGCGCGCGCCGAGGCAGAACGCGTGTTCACCCCGGGGATGCTCTCCTTCCTGCAGGACTCGCGGCGCATGGACAACGAAAAACTGCTGACGGAACTGGGCATCCAGCTGCAATATCCTGACCTGGATGCAGGACTTAAGTCATGCTTCGACTAAAAAGGGGACATTCTGCTTTTTATACTGGCTCTTCCCCAAATCGAGTGGGTAGATTGCCGTTGTAGGGCCGAATTCATTCGGCCAACAACCTTGCCATCAGAAGGAATGCGTCTCGTCTGAATTGATGTGTTACCCACTCAATCAGGGGAAGATCCTTTATATTTAGTTACCCGCCTCTGTTTGCCGTTTTCACGCAAATCAGCGAATGCC
>CAMYJZ010000008.1 GCA_947258845.1 uncultured Ectothiorhodospiraceae bacterium
TATTGAATTTTTGCCGTTTTTTACGAGAATCTTGGCCTTCCCCAAGGATTACAATCTCATCAATATTTCCGTGCTTGAATTGTGCTCTGTAGTCGATATTTCCATCCTGGTTTAGATCAGACTCTTGAGTCTGAGTTAATCCATCTGAAAATTTAAATACTGATTCAAAGATTCCATCAAAATTATCATCCTGCTTTGATTCCTTCAGTATCCCCTTGCGATCGAAGTCATAAATAATGTCTACGTTTCCATCAAAGTTCCTATCAACTTCAGTCCTACTTATTCGATGATTTATATATATCCATTTTTCATCAAATACACCGTCACCATTCATATCTATACCGTCTTCAGTAACTGGTGAGTTATACGCCCAGTAAATCAAACCTCCGCCGATTACTGCACCTATCAGAAATATGGAAACCCCATTAGATGATCTATTTTTAGCCCTTTCTTCTATTTCTTTTTCAATGGCCTCCCAATTCTTGATTATTTGGGTAGCCCTTTCACAATCTGCTTCATCCACCATTACCCGAACAAGGTTTATTGCCTGTAACTCACCAACTCCGCCTGGTAAATATTCGCCATCTACCCTCCCTTCAATTCCCTCCTGCATCAAGAGGTTCAGAATCATATGGGCATCTAGAGAGGTTGAGGCTTCGTATACACTTTTCATAAGAAATCAAACTTTCGCGGTAACGAGCTGGCCTGTAGCAGAGCGAAGCGCCACGGAAGGCCAGTTCCTGTTGACCGCGGTTGTTAGCCAGTGTCTATTTTGCGTTGGGATCATTTTGCATAATCCCAAATGTGTTTCCTTCTGTATCTTTTAAATAAGCTGCATATCCAACTCCGGGAATGGACATTTTCGGTTGAGTAATCTTACCCCCTGCCTTTTCAATCTTTTCTGTATAGTCATCAACATCTGGAACATCAATTGTGTTAACGGTATTTTCTGTAGATTGTTCCCTCCGCATAATTCCACCATCTATCCCAGGTTCTTCTTCTCCTGTTGTGACTAGCCAATATTCAATAGGGCCTTCCCATTTGTTGATTTTCCACCCAAAAACCTCTTCGTAAAATGATATGGCCCTTTCAGGCTCTGTTGCACTTATTTCAAAATGAACAACTCTCGGCATGACAGATCCTTTTTTCTTATCTGGCTAACTACCATTAGGCGAACGAGGTGTCGCCGGTAAAGCGTATCTGGTTTCGCCTATCATCCCGTCACTCTCCATTTAATCATTCGCTTATATCCGAATTGGTGTGATATGTGGATCTAAATATCAGCCAAAAGCGTACTTACTTTTACACTTCTTTCCTACAGCATATCCCAACAAGTATCAATAAGCTGCTCACAGATTACCTCGTGGGCGCATCTATGAACAAGCCAAGACTACTCGAGCAGGTGCACCTGTCAATAAGACGAAAGCATTACAGCCATCGTACAGAGCAGGCCTGTATCTACTGGATCCGTTATTACATTCGCTTTCATAAAATGCGGCATCCCGGCGAGATGCGCGAGGAGTAGGTGAAGCATTTTCTCAACCACCTTTCGAACAGCCGGAAGGTCTCAGCATCCACCCAGAACCAGGCACTCTGCGCCATTCTTTATCTGTACCGTGAAGTGCTTGAATCGCCACTGGAACTCATCCAGGGTGTTGATCGCGCGCGGCGTTAGAAATACCTCCCTGTCGTCCTGAGTCGCAAGGAGATCGGTGTTGTCCTGGAAAACCTGGATGGCGTCTGTCACCTGCTGGCCTCGCTGCTTTATGGTACCGGGCTGCGGGTCAGCGAGGCACTTTACCTGCGCGTCAATGATATTGATTTCGATTACGCCCGGATTACCGTGCGCCGGGGCAAGGGCGACAAGGACAGGGTCACACTGCTGCCCGAGTGTTTGCGCGAACCGTTAACACGGGATCTGGCCGCTGTCAGGGAGTTGCATGAACGGGATATCGATAACGGGTATGGCTTCACCTGGCTGCCGGGGGCCCTGCACAGGAAGTACCCCAACGCCGACCGGGAATGGATCTGGCAATACGTGTTTCCTTCAGCCTGCATTTCACCGGACTGCGATGACGGCGTACTGCGCCGCTTTCATATTTCGCCCCGCACCATCCAGAAGGCCATGCGACGGGCCGTGCAGCTGGCCGGCATCAGCAAGCGGGCCGGCTGCCACACTCTGCGTCACAGTTTCGCCACCCACCTGCTCGAGAACGGCTACGATATCCGCACCGTGCAGGAACTGCTGGGTCACAAGGATGCAAAGACCACGCAGATCTACACCCATGTATTGAACCGTGGCGGTCGCGGGGTGCGCAGCCCGCTGGATGCGAATCAGGAAACAGGTGTCAGGTGAAGCGGGTGCCGTAGTCCGCGTTCCGGAAATCTTGGTGACAATTGCTCTCTGAGCCGGATTTTACCCTTTAGCTATTATTTAGTTGTTGTATCGATTGTTTCCTCCGCGTCCTTTGCGTCTCTCGGCAACTGCGTCCTGCGTCGCTTAAAGCGCCTACTTTTGGTGCTCTACCTGCTGCATCCATGCAGTCGTGCGGTGAATACATGGTGTCATCTGAAATCGTAGACCCGGATCCGTTCCACCAGCGGTTTCAGGGTCTCCTCAACCAGGGTCACGTGCAGGGGGTGGGTGAGGTAGGCCTGCAGGACCGCCTCGTTTTCCAGGGTGATGATCAGGGCGACGTCGAAGCTGCTGTCGACAATGGGACGGTCACTGGTCACGACGCGGCCGCTTTTGAGCGCGACTACACCCGGGATGGCGGTGAGTACCTCGCTGGCCTCGAGGATGCGTTCGCGTGCCGCGCGGTTGCCGGGTTCCTTCAGCCAGACGATGACGATGTGTTCGAGCGTGCGGCTGTCACCGTTGGCAAACACCGGTGGCGCCGGCCACAGGGCCAGCAGCACCGCCAGTATCGTACCCGCCCTAGTCGATTTCATCCCTGACCGTCATGCGATGGTAAACGCTGTGGCCGCAGGCCGGGCAGTTGGGGATGTAGCCGGTGGCGTGGAAGCGAATGGTCTCGCCGCAGGAGTTGCACACCAGGGTGCCGGGGCCGGTGACCTCGCCGGCATTGTACGGGGGGCCTTCCTCGAGTTCCTTCTCGAAGCGCTTGATCTCCAGCTGGGTATGGTCTGCCACCCGGCTCAGGACGTCCATCAGCCGCTCCTCGATCAGGTGAATGTCGAAGCGCAGCCAGTCGCCCAGTTCATGGCCGGTCTCGGCCAGGTGTTTGCCGGCGTCCTCGAGATCGCGATGCAGGTAATAGGCGATCTTTTCTGCCTCCTCCACGGTGAGTTCCTCAAGTTCCACCGCGGTGTCGCGTGCATGTTCCACCATCCGTTTCAGTGGCGGCAGGGTGGCTTCCTCCGCTTCCTCGATGGCCGTCTTGACCCGGACCATCATGTCGTCATAGGCCCGCAGCCATTGCTCGCGTGTTGATTGCTCGTCTTTCATGTCGGTTTCCTGAATGCCTGCTGATTATTCAAGTGTGGACCAAAGTGGCCTCCAGGTGAAGGCGGCGGGTTTATTTGTTGTGGGCGGTATCCAGGCTACGGTATTCTTGCGCACCCGGAGAAGACAATCTGCCAGCAGTCCGATGGAAACCACCTACCAGCCTGAAATAATCGAAGCCGAGGCCCAGGCCTACTGGGACTCGCACCAGACCTTCAGGGCCCGTGAGGAAGCCGGGCGGGAGAAATACTACTGCCTGTCCATGTTTCCCTATCCCAGTGGCCGCCTGCATATGGGACATGTACGCAATTACACCATCGGCGACGTCATCACCCGCTACCAGCGCATGCAGGGCAGGAACGTGTTGCAGCCCATGGGCTGGGATGCCTTCGGCCTGCCGGCCGAGAACGCGGCCATCCAGAACCGGGTGCCGCCGGCCGAGTGGACCTACCGGAACATCGATTATATGCGCCAGCAGCTGCGCCAGCTGGGCTTTGGTTACGACTGGGAGCGTGAACTGGCCACCTGCGACCCTGAGTACTACCGCTGGGAACAATGGTTCTTTACCCGCCTGTTCGAGCAGGGGATCGTCTACAAGAAGACGGCGGTCGTCAACTGGGACCCGGTCGACCAGACCGTGCTGGCCAACGAGCAGGTCATCGACGGCAAGGGTTGGCGTTCCGGTGCCCCGGTGGAGCGCCGCGAGATTCCGCAATGGTTTCTGAAGATCACGGATTACGCCGATGAACTGCTGGCCGACCTCGACAAGCTCGATGGCTGGCCCGAGCAGGTAAGGCTGATGCAGCAGAACTGGATCGGCCGCTCGGAAGGCATCGAGATGCACTTCGGTGTCGCCGGCCGTGAACAGACCCTGCCGATCTACACCACGCGTCCCGACACCGTCATGGGCGTGACCTATGTCGCCGTGGCACCCGAGCATGCGCTGGCCCGCGAGGCGGCGGCCGGCAACCCGAGGCTGCAGACCTTTATCGAAGAGTGCCGGAACACCCGGGTTGCCGAGGCGGACATGGCCACCCTGGAAAAGCAGGGCGTGGATACCGGCCTCAAGGCCGTGCACCCGATCACGGGTGAACAGGTGCCGATCTGGGCGGCGAACTTCGTGCTCATGGAATACGGCGCCGGTGCCGTCATGGCCGTGCCGGCGCATGACCAGCGCGACTATGAATTTGCCAAACAGAACGGCATCGAGATCAGGCAGGTCGTCCATCCTGCCAGCGCAGAACAGGTCGCGGATCTTGACCAGGCCGCGTTTGTGGACAAGGGCATCCTGAAGGATTCCGGTGAATTCAGCGGCCTGACCTCGGCGCAGGCCTTCGAGGCCATCGGCGACTGGCTGGAGCATGCAGGCAAGGGCGGACGCCAGGTCAATTACCGGCTACGCGACTGGGGTGTTTCGCGCCAGCGCTACTGGGGTTGTCCCATCCCGATCATCAATTGCGAAAAATGCGGCGCCGTACCGGTGCCGGAATCCGAGCTGCCGGTATTACTGCCAACCGATGTCGAGATCGACGCCACGGGTTCGCCGCTGAAGAAAATGGCCAGCTTCATCGAGACCCGCTGCCCCGGCTGTGGCGGCAGGGCCGAGCGCGAGACCGACACCTTCGATACCTTCTTCGAGTCGTCCTGGTACTTTGCCCGCTATGCCTGCGCCGACCGGCACGACGCCATGCTCGATGAGCGCGTGGACTACTGGATGCCCGTCGATCAGTACATCGGCGGTATCGAGCACGCGGTGTTGCACCTGCTGTATGCGCGTTTTTTCAACAAGCTGATGCGCGACGCGGGACTGCTCGGGGTGGACGAGCCGTTCACCTGCCTGCTGACCCAGGGCATGGTCCTCAAGGACGGGTCCAAAATGTCCAAGTCGAAGGGCAATACCGTTGACCCGCAAGGCCTGATCGACCGCTATGGTGCCGATACCGTGCGCCTGTTCACCATGTTCGCGGCACCCCCGGAGCAGTCGCTGGAATGGTCGGATACCGGCGTGGAAGGTGCCTCGCGGTTTCTCAAGCGGCTGTGGAAACAGGTCAGTGACCACACCGGCGGCGGCAGGACTGAAGTCCTGGACCCGGCAGCCCTGACAGACGGGCAGAAGGCACTGCGGCGCGCCTTGCACGGCACCATCGCCAAGGTCGGCGACGACATCGGGCGTCGCTATACCTTCAACACGGCGATTGCCGCCAACATGGAACTGCTCAACGAGCTGAACCGCTTTGCCGACACCTCGGCGCAGGGGCGCGCGGTGATGCAGGAGGCACTGGAGTCCGTGGTGCTGATGTTGTCCCCGATCGTGCCGCACATCTCCCATACCCTGTGGCACGCGCTCGGCCATGAGGAGGCCGTGGTGAACTGCGCCTGGCCCGTATGCGATGACTCGGCCCTGGTGCAGGACCAGATCACCCTGGTGGTGCAGGTCAACGGCAAGGTGCGCGGCAAGATCAATGTCGCCGCAGACGCCGCCAAATCCGATATCGAGGCCCTGGTGCTGAGCGAGCCCAATGTGCAAAGGCATGTGCAGGACCGGCCGGTGAAGAAATTCATCGTGGTACCCGGCAAGCTGGTAAACGTGGTTGCCTGATATGAACGGTGGGGTTTCATGTATCAAGACCCTTGCTCTGGCCCTGTTTGCCGCGGCCCTGCTGGTGATGGTCAGCGGTTGCGGATTCCACTTGCGCGGTGCAACGCCGCTGCCCGCGCAAATGGCCGTTACCTACATCCAGGGAACAAGCCCCTTCGATCCACTCAACAACGAATTCCGCAGTGCCCTGGAAGGGCGCGGTGCACAGGTGACGGGGGAGCGTGAGGCAGCGGGTGCCATTCTGCGCATCTTCGAAAACCGGACCAGTACCGAGGTGCTCACGGTGGATTCGGCCGGCAAGGCCGAGGAATACGAGATCCGCCAGACCATCCGCTTCGATGTCATCAGCGCAGACCAGCAGGTGCTGGTGGCCGGGCAGACCCTGTCGATGAACCGCTACCTGCGCTATATCCGCACCAACGTGCTCGGGACGGAGCGCGAAGGCGAGCTGATCCGCAAGGAATTGCGGCGCAGCCTGGTCAACCTGGCCATGCTGCGGATCGCGGCAGCCGGCGGTCGGCGTGCAGATTAAGCCCGCAGAGCTCGCATCCCGACTGCGCGGCCAGCTCGCGCCGGTCTATTTCATCAGCGGCGACGAACCCCTGCGGGTCATGGAGGCGGCCGACGCGGTGCGGGCACGGGCGCGCGAGCAGGGATACGACGAACGCGAGGTGCTGACCGTACAGCCGGGCTTTGACTGGGGTGCCCTGGAATCGGCTGCCGGCAACCTGTCGCTGTTTTCACAGCGACGCATAATCGATCTGCGCCTGCCCACCGGCAAGCCGGGCGATGCCGGTTCGAAGGCCCTGCGCGCTTACGCGGAACAGCCGCCCGGGGAAACCCTGCTGCTGATTACGGCCGGCAAACTGGAACAGTCTGCGCGCCGCAGCAAGTGGGTCCAGGCACTGGACCGGGCCGGGGTCGTGGTCTTCGTGTGGCCACTGGATGCGCAGCAGTTTCCCGCCTGGGTGCGGGCGCGCATGCGCCAGCGCGGCCTGGAACCCACCACCGAGGCGGTGGCCCTGCTGGCCGAGCGGGTGGAGGGCAATCTGCTGGCCTGCGTGCAGGAAATCGACAAGCTCTACCTGTTGCAGGGCGAGGGGCCGGTCGATGCTACGGCGATTACCGCCATGGTGGCCGACAGTGCCCGCTTCGATGTCTTCACCCTGGTCGACGCGGCGCTGGGCGGTGACGGTGTGCGTTGCGCCCGCATCCTCCACGGCCTGCAGGGGGAGGGGGTGGCGGCCCCCATGGTGTTGTGGGCGCTGATCCGCGAAGTGCGTCAACTGGCCACCATGGCCGATGCAGTCGCCGGCGGCGAGGCCATTCCCGGGGTGCTGGCCCGGTTTCGTGTCTGGCAGGCGCGCAAGGCGGTCATCGGCCAGGCCCTGGGTCGCCTGTCCAGCGCGGCCTGCCGGGACCTGCTGCGCCGCGGTGCCCGGGTCGATCGGATCATCAAGGGGCGGGCCGCGGGAAACCCCTGGGATGAACTGTTACAATTATCCCTGCTGCTGGCGGGCGTAGCAGCCTTTCCGGCAACCCAGTTTCAACAACCGGCCTGAACGAGTCTGTTCCAATGAGTGCAAAAGCGGAATCCGTGAACCAGGATCTGCCTGCCTACATGCAGGCGGTGGGCCGGCGCGCAGTTGCCGCGGCGCGGCATATCGGGCGCGCCGACACCGGCAGCAAGAATGCGGCACTGGCGGCGATTGCCGACGCCATCGAAGACGCGGCCAGGCACCTCAAGCAGGAGAATGCCACTGACCTGGCTGCTGGCCGCGAGCAGGGGCTGGATGCCGCCCTGCTCGATCGTCTGGAACTGAACGATGCCCGGATTGCCGCCATGGCCGATGGCCTGCGCCAGATCGCGGCCCTGCCGGATCCGGTCGGCAGTATCTCTGACATGAACTACCGGCCCTCCGGTATCCAGGTGGGGCGCATGCGGGTGCCGCTGGGCGTCATCGGCATCATCTATGAATCACGCCCCAATGTGACCGCCGATGCCGCCGGCCTCTGCCTCAAGGCAGGCAACGCGGCCATCCTCAGGGGCGGTTCCGAGGCCATCCATTCCAACCAGGCGATTGCCGCCTGTATCCACGCGGGCCTGGCGAGCGCCGGCCTGCCCGTCGATGTGGTACAGGTGATCGAGACCACCGACCGGGCCGCCGTGGGTGAACTGGTGCGCATGGAAGGCTCGGTGGACGTCATTATTCCGCGCGGCGGCAAGGGTCTGATCGAACGCATCAGCAAGGAGTCCCGGGTGCCGGTGATCAAGCACCTGCACGGTGTCTGCCATACCTATATCGACGGCATGGCGGACCCGGGTAAGGCGGTGCGGGTGGCGCTCAACGCCAAGACCCAGCGTTACGGGACCTGCAACACCATGGAGACCCTGCTGGTCGCGGCCGGGATCGCCGGCGAGGTGCTGCCGGAACTGGGTGAACTGTATGCACAGGCGGGTGTCGAGTTGCGCGGCTGCGACGCCACGCGCCGGATTCTGCCGGCTATCAAGGCCGCCACCGAGGCGGACTGGGAGGCCGAATACCTGGCGCCGATTCTGGCCGTGCGCATCGTGGAGGATGTCGAGGCGGCCATGGACCATATCGCACGCTACGGCTCCAATCACACCGATGTCATCATTACCGAGTCGTTGCCGCGTGCGCAGCGCTTCCTGCGCGAGGTCGATTCGAGCTCGGTCATGGTGAATGCATCAAGCCGCTTTGCCGACGGCTTCGAGTACGGGCTGGGTGCCGAGATCGGCATCAGCACCGACAAGTTGCATGCCCGCGGTCCGGTCGGCCTCGAGGGCCTCACGACCCTGAAATACATCGTCCTGGGTGATGGCCATATCCGTTCCTGAACAGGGATCTCCACCACAAAGCCCGTATTTCAGTGGCGCTGCCTGTTACAGGGGATGTGTCAAATCAGTTTTCTATCTCTGCGTCCTGTGCGTCTTTGCGGTAGAATTGCCAGGCAAACAGGCAAAGAATTGTTCACGCACATTGTATAAATTCGTATCAGATCTCCAGGGCTTTACGCCTCAGCTCGTGACTTCATGATCGGTATTCTCGGCGGGACTTTCGACCCGGTCCATCTTGGTCACCTGCGCACTGCGCTCGATGTCTGCGAGGCACTGGCGTTCGATGAGGTCCGCCTGATCCCCTGTCACCTGCCCCCGCACCGGGGCCGGCCGGTTGCCTCTTCGGCACAGCGGGTGAAGATGCTCGAGGCGGCGGTGCGGGATTATCCTGCCTTCGTCGTCGACCAGCGCGAACTGGGAAGGGAAGGCCCGTCCTACAGCTTCGACACCCTGACCTCGCTGCGTGCCGAACCGGGTGCGCAGGGGATCTGCCTGCTGATGGGCATGGATGCCTTCCGCGACCTGACGTCCTGGCACCGCTGGCGCGAGCTGATCGAGTTGTGCCACCTGGTCGTCATGACGCGTCCGGGCGCGGAGATACCGGCACAGGGTGAACTGGCGGATTTCATCATGGAGCACAAGGTGACGGGTGCCGGTGCCCTGCGGCAACAGGCCGCCGGTTGCCTGCTGTTTCAACCGGTCACCCGGCTGGAGATTTCCGCGACCGATATCCGCAGCCGCCTGGCCGAGGGGCGCAGCGCGGGGTTCCTGGTGCCGGAAGCCGTGCGCAAGATCATCAACAAAGAGGGCCTCTACCGGGGCAGACAATGAACCGTGAAGACTGACAAGAGCAAGCGAACAAGTGATCACACCGGGCTGCAGGGAGGGGAACTGCTGGCCCTGGTCATGGACGCACTGGAGGATATCAAGGGCGTTGACATCAAGGTCATCGATGTCAGTGAACTGACGTCCATTACCGACAGAATGGTGGTCGTCAGCGGCACCTCGACACGTCATGTGAAGGCGCTGGCGGACAACGTGGCGCTGAAGGCCAAGCAGGCCGGTAGCCCGGCACTGGGTATAGAGGGGGAGCAGGCGGCCGAGTGGATACTGATCGACCTCGGCGACGTGGTGGTCCACGTGATGCTGCCCGTGGTCAGGGAGTTCTATGCACTGGAGAAACTCTGGTCTGTCGGCGGCCGCGTCGAGGAGGCAAACTGAGCGGCGTGCCTGTCTTCCTCCTGGAGGCTGACGTCTGCTGGTAGCGCCGATGCATATTCACCTCATTGCAGTCGGTACCCGGATGCCGGCATGGATTACCGAAGGCTACCGGGAATACGCCCGGCGCCTGCCGCCTGAATGCAGCCTGCGGCTGGTCGAGATCCCCCCCTGCAAGCGCCGCAAGACGCTGTCCACCGAACGTATCCGTGAGGCAGAGGGGCGCCAGCTGCTGGCCGCCATTCCCGAACAGTCACTGGTCATTGCCCTGGACGTCAGCGGCAAGCCCTGGAGCACGCAGGGGCTGGCCGAACGCTTGCAGGACTGGCTGCAGGGCGGCCGTGATATCGCGCTGCTGGTGGGCGGTGCGGACGGCCTGTCGGCTGCCTGCCTGGCGCGTGCAGACCTGCACTGGTCATTATCTGCCCACACTCTGCCACATGCGCTGGTGCGGGTGGTGATCGCCGAACAGATCTACCGGGCCTGGAGCCTGCTAAGCGGCCATCCCTACCACCGCGCCTGAGCGGCGCCTCTGTTGTCCTGTCAAATAAACCATCTATTCAACCTGTTACAGGTTGTTGTTAAGATAGGTTCATATGGACTCCTCGACTGATCTCTATCTCGCCTCGTCTTCGCCACGGCGCCGGGAACTTCTGCTGCAGCTGGGCATCCGCTACACCTTGCTGCCCATCGAGATCGACGAGGCGCAATGGCCCGGCGAGGGTGCAGACGACTACGTACGGCGCCTTGCCCTGGACAAGGCGCGGGCCGGCTGGGCCTCACTGAGGGATGCGGCTGCCCGCCCGGTGCTGGGTGCCGATACCGCGGTTATCGCCGATGGCGAAATCATGGGCAAACCGCGGGACCGGATTCACGGCCTGGATATGCTGCGGCGCCTGTCCGGCAGAAGCCACCAGGTCCTGAGTGCCGTGGCACTGGTCGATCGCCGGGAAGCGGTCCGTATCAGTCGCAGTTCCGTGACCTTCTGCAGTCTGAGTGCGGCTGATCGCGAGGCCTACTGGGCCAGCGGCGAGCCGCGTGACAAGGCCGGCGGGTATGCCATCCAGGGCCTGGCCGCCATGTTCATCACCCGCCTCGAGGGCAGTTATTCCGGGGTTATGGGTCTGCCCTTGTATGAAACTGCGGAATTACTGCAGGAATTTGGTATCAATGTTCTGTAAGGTGTCAGCAAGGACGGTTCGAGAAAAGCAAATCGGGTGCATGGAGTGAGTGAAGAGATACTGATCAACATTACCCCCCGGGAGACGCGCGTAGCACTGGTGGAAAATGGCGTGCTGCAGGAGATCTTCATCGAGCGTACCGCGCGCCGCGGGCTGGTCGGCAACATCTACAAGGGTCGCGTATGCCGTGTCCTGCCGGGGATGCAGGCCGCGTTCATCGATGTCGGGCTGGAGCGCGCCGCCTTCCTGCATGCCTCTGACATCATGCCGAGGAATGGCGACAACGCCGACTCCGGTGACCAGGCCACCAGCAGTATCAATGAATTGCTCAAGGAGGGCCAGGAACTGACCGTGCAGGTGGTCAAGGATCCGCTGGGCACAAAGGGCGCGCGTCTGACCACGCAGATCACCATCCCATCGCGATACCTGGTGTTTATACCCAAGGTCAGCAATGTCGGTATATCGCAAAAGATAGAAGATGAAGACGAGCGGATCCGTTTGCGCGATATCATCCAGTTGTTCGTTTCGGAGCAGGATGTTGGTGGTTACATCGCACGTACCGCAGCAGAGGGTGCCAGCCCGGAGGCCATACGTTCCGACATGATGTTCCTGCGGAAGCTGTGGGAGTCCATCGAGAAGCGCGAGCGCGTGGCCCGTCCCGGTTCCGTTGTCTACGAGGATCTGCCCCTGGGGGTCCGGGTCATGCGCGACCTGCTGGATGACCAGATAGAAAAGATCCGCATCGATTCGCGCGAGACGCACCAGCGCCTGCTGGAGTTTTCCGAGAGCTTCATGCCCGATCTGCAGGTACAGCTTGAATACTATCCCGGTGAACGGCCCATCTTCGATATCTACGGCATCGAGGACGAGATCCAGAAGGCGTTGGAACGCAAGGTACAACTGAAGTCAGGCGGCTACCTGATCATCGACCAGACGGAGGCCATGACGACGATCGATGTCAATACCGGCGGCTACGTGGGGCATCGTAATCTGGAGGAGACCATCTTCAAGACCAACCTGGAGGCGGCGCAGGCCATTGCCCGCCAGCTGCGACTGCGTAACCTGGGTGGCATCATCATCGTCGACTTCATCGATATGCAGCAGGATGAGCACAAGCGCCAGGTGCTGCGCGCCTTCGAGAAGTACCTGGACAAGGACCATGCCAGGACCCATATCTCCGAGGTCTCCAGCCTCGGGCTGGTGGAGATGACGCGCAAGCGAATCCGCGAGAGCCTGGAGCATATCCTGTGCGAGGAATGTCCCACCTGTGGTGGCCGGGCGTCGCTGAAAACACCGGAGACCGTCTGCTATGAAATCTTCCGCGAGATACTGCGGGAGGCGCGCCAGTTCGACGCGCAGCAACTGCTGGTGCTGGCCTCCCAGGAGGTCGTCGATCTGATGCTGGACGAGGAGTCCGACAGCCTGGCGGAACTGGAGGCCTTCATAGGAAAACCGATCAAGTACCAGGTGGAATCCCTCTATACACAGGAACAGTATGATGTTGTTCCCATGTAGTCTTTGATGGTATGGGTGCCTGCCACCTTGACGGTCTGTTAACCCGGCCGGCCACCGAGCGTTAGCTTTATCCATGCTGGCCCGTAGCCTCAACACACTCTGGCTGGCGTTCGTCACGCTATTGCTGCTGTCGGCCATTGCGCTGACGTCCGCGCGCCTGTGGGTCCCCACGCTGGGCGAATACCGTACTGATATCGAGGCACTGGCCGGCGAACTGCTGGGCAGGCCGGTCAGCATCGGTCGCATGGACGCGACCTGGCGCGGCCTGGGACCGGTGATCAAGCTCAGGGACGTGGTCATCTCGAACCCGGAGCAGCCGGGCCGGCGGCTGGCCGTAGAGGAGATCTGGCTGGGTCTGGATATCTGGAAATACCTCTATGAGCAGACACTGCAGCTCAAGGGCATCGATCTTATCGGTGCCGAGCTGACGGTCATCAGGGATGAGGACGGGCAGATCTACATTGACCGCCTTAGAGGGGAAGGGCACGCCGCTCAGGCGCTGAGTGGGCTGCTGGAGACGCGCCGCCTCGCCATTCACGATTCGGTGATTACCGTCCACGACCGGCTCAACGGGCGCCAGCCGGCGCGCTTCGCCGATGTCACATTCAGGCTGGAAAACAGCGGAGACCGGCACGAGCTGATCGGTTACGCCATGCTGCCCGGCCACCTGGGTTACCGCGTCGATGTCCAGGGTGTGCTCAGGGGGACAGCGGGTGCGATCGGCACCTGGAGCGGTCGCCTGTATATGAAGGGGCAGTCGCTGGCCCTGACGGACGAGAACCTGGCCCCGATCATCTCCGACGTGGATATCCGGGGTGTCGCCGATGTTCGCTGCTGGGTTGATATCGAATTGGCCGATTTGCAGTCCATCCGGGGTGAGGTCGACATCAGTGACCTGCAGGTTCAGCGCGCGGCAGCGGAGGGGACAATGGATTATGCCGTCGAGCGTTTCAGCGGGGTATTTGGCTGGCGTGAGGGAAAGACCGGCTGGCAGTTCACGACGCAACGGCTCAGTGTGGAGCAGGACGCCGGGTCGGAGGCCAGGGAACAATCACTGTACTCGCTGGCCGGGCATACACTCGACGGCGAGCGTTACATTGTCGGTGAATTCGCCCACCTGTACCTTGAGGACGTGCAGTCCTTTCTGCGCGTGATTCCCGGCCTGGAAGACAAAACCTGGCGGCAGATCGCCGATTTCACGGCCGAGGGCACAGTCAGCAATCTGTCCGTCAATTTCAGGAGCGCCGGGGATGTTATCCGGGTGCTCGACTTCCATGCGGGTTTCGATGATCTCGGGTTCCGGAGCGCCAGGACCGGAGCGGCCATCAGCGGCCTGCAGGGAACCATCACCGGGACCGGCGATGCCGGGACGCTGTGGCTGCAAAGCAGGGATGCCGGGTTCCGGGATGACACGCTGTTCCGCGATACCCTGCACTTCGATACCCTGCACGGCGAGGTGGCCTGGCGCTATGACGATGACCGCCTGATCATCAGCGGCAAGTCACTGGACCTCGGCAATCCCGACCTGGAGATCACGGCCGCTCTCGGGCTGGAGCTGTCGCTGTCCGGGGCCACCCCTGTGATGGATATGCAGGCCGATGTAAAGCGCGGCGACCTGGCGGCGATCCGGCATTACCTGCCGGCCAGCATCATGTCACCGAAGGCGGTTGCCTGGCTGGACCGCAGCCTGGTCAGCGGTGCGATCAGCGATGGACGATTCGTGCTGCAGGGACCGCTTGACCAGTTGCCTTACGATAACGGGGGAGGCCGGCTGACCGTCAGCCTGCCGGTGAGCAATGCCATCCTGGATTACAACCAGTCCTGGACGCGCATCGAAGGGCTTGAGGCGGAGGTCGAATTCAACGGCCGGGCAATGACTATCCACGGCAAGCAGGGAAAAATCCGCTCGGCCTCGCTGGCCGGGGTGAATGCCCGGATCAAGGACCTGGCCGCGCCTGAACTCGAACTCGACGGCAGTGTTTACGGCGCCCTGCCCGTGATGCTGGCGGAGCTGGCCAGCAGCCCGTTGGGCAGCAGCTATGGCGGCTTTGTTGATCGTACCAGCAGCAGTGGCAACGCAATGTTGCAACTCGATATCCGCCTGCCCCTGCGCGGCAAGCGGCCCATCAATGTCCAGGGTGAAATCAGTCTCAAGGGCAATACCCTGATGGTGAAGGAAACAGATTTCAATCTGGAAAACATCAGGGGCAAGCTTGCCTTTGACATGGCAGGCGTCAGCGGCCGCTCGCTGGAGGCCATGCTGTTCGACAAGCCGGTTAGCGTGAATGTCTGGCCAGACCCGGCCGATGCCGTAACCAATGTCAGCCTGAGCGGCCGGCTGGCACTTGTGGATCTTGCGCACCGGCACAATCAACAGCTGGAAGGCATATTATCGGGGCACAGTGACTGGGAGGTGCTGTTGCGGATAGGCAGGATGCAGCAGCGCAGTGAAAAACCCGGCGTCTCCCTGAAGATTTCTTCCGCGCTCCAGGGGATAGGTATCGAACTACCCGAACCCTTCGGAAAAAAACCGGCTGAGGCGCGGCCGTTTGCCATTAATGTTGATAATATTAACCTTCCCAACGGGATTATGCGTCTGCGTTACGCGGATATCGCCAATGGGGTGTTTGCGCTGCAGCCGGCCGAAAAGGGGCTGGGGTGGAAAAGGGGAAATCTCTCCATCGGCACCGGGATGGCGATGCTGCCGGACAGGAATGAGCTGTCTATCACGGGCCGCTTGCAGCGCTTTGCGCTGTCCAGCTGGCAACCGGTCTTTGCCCGCTGGCAGTCCGATGGGGGGCCGCCGCTGAAGACCGATGTGCTGATCGATGAATTGCAGATTGCCGGCCACAGTCTGCACGGTGTGGAGGTCCAGGCGACAAGGGGCGGCCTGGTCCAGGACATCTTGCTGGGAGGTCCCGATGTAGAAGGCACGCTGCAGCTCGCCTATGACGGCAGCGATATCAAGCGGGTCATCATGAACCTCGACCACCTGGTGATCGCAAGGGACCCCAAGCAGCGTGCGGCTGGCGCCCTGTCACTCACGCCCGCGGAATTTCCGAACCTGCATGTGTCGGTACAGGCGTTCACCTATGCCGGAGTCGACCTGGGCGAGATCGATCTGCTGACGCGCCGGGAGGCGGGAAAGGTCCATGTCGACCGATTGGTGATGGCATCGGATATCCTCGACCTGCGCATGCTGGGTGACTGGGAGCGGGTCGACGGCCAGCCTGTCTCGCACTTCGATATCACCTACAGTGATGGCAGGCTGGACGCGCTGCTGGCGGCCTTCGACTACCAGGAGAATGTCTCCGGTGGCAGCCTGCACGGGTCACTCAGGGCGAGCTGGCGCGGCGATCCCTGGGACTTTCTGCCGGAACGTGCCACCGGGAAGCTCTACCTATTGGTCAAGGATGGGCAACTGCTGGAGGTCGAGCCGGGCGCCGGGCGCGTGCTCGGCCTGCTCAGCCTGCATACCCTGTCGCGCAGGCTGCTGCTCGATTTCAGCGATCTGTTCAAGAAGGGCTTTGCGTTTGACCGGATCGAGGGCAACTTCACCCTGGCCGGCGGGGATGCCCATACCAGTGACCTGACTATCGAGGGCCCGGCGGCCCGGATCGAGATAGCAGGGCGCGTGGGCCTGGCGGCAAAGGATTATGATGAAGTGGTCACCGTGATCCCGCGTGTCGGTTCCAGCCTGCCCCTGGCGGGTGCTATCGCGGGCGGGCCGGTCGTGGGCGCTGCGCTGCTGGTCGCGGACAAGTTGCTGGGCAAGGAGATCGAGGGGATGACGCGTTTTGCCCAGACCCGGTATTCCGTTACCGGCCCCTGGTCGGAGCCGGTGTATAGCAAGCTGGACCTTCCGAAGAAAGAGACGGTTACCAGTGAACCCGAGGATATCGAGTGAGCGCCCGTCCATGCGGCGGTTCATCAGGCGGACACGGGATCTGTGGTATTCTGACAAGCGGACAATTGACCGGCATTTCTGTCTGCGGATGGGCAGCACGCCGGGGTAGCGAAAAATAAATGTGTTGGCAGGATTGATAAAGCGATGACAGTGGTTGCATGTATTCAGATGGCCTCCGGGCCCAATGTGGGCGCCAACCTGCTGGAGGCCGAGCGCCTGATCGAAGAGGCGGTTAGTCGCGAGGCAAGGCTGGTGGTGCTGCCGGAGAACTTCGCCATCATGGGCAAATCCGAGCGCGACAAGGTCGAGGTTCGGGAGCCGGAGGGCGATGGCCCGATCCAGGCCTTCCTGTCGGAACAGGCGGCGCATCACGGCATCTGGCTGGTGGGCGGGACCGTTCCGCTGGTGGCCGATGCGAAGGACAAGATACGTGCGGCCTGCCTGGTCTACGACGACACGGGCAAACAGGTCGCTCGTTACGACAAGATTCACCTGTTCGACGTGGAACTGGTGGACAGCGACGAGCAATACACCGAGTCCGAGACCATCGAGCCCAGTGACGAGGTGGTGGTCATCGACAGTCCCTTTGGCCGCATGGGTATTGCGATCTGCTATGACCTGCGCTTCCCGGAACTGTTCCGGCAGCAACTGACCGCGGGTATGGAAATCCTGGTCCTGCCTGCGGCCTTCACCGCAATCACCGGGCGGGCGCACTGGGAGGTGCTGGTCAGGGCGCGTGCCATCGAGAATCTCTGTTATGTCGTGGCTGCCGACCAGGGTGGCTATCACCTCAACGGGCGCGAAACCCACGGGCACAGCATGATCGTCGACCCCTGGGGCATCGTCCTCAACAGCCTGTCGCGCGGCCCGGGTGTGGTCTGCGCCAGCATTGACCTGGAACGGCTGGAGAGCGCGCGCCGCAACTTCCCCAGCATCACCCACCGTCGTCTGCAATGCCGGTAAGCCTGTCACTGTGACTGCTTTATGAGTTCGACCAATCTCGATATTGCACGCCAGCGCCTGCTGGCCCCCGCGGGTATTGATGAGAACGACCTGGACCGGTTGTTCGGCCAGCTGCTTGGGCATGCAGTTGACAGCGGCGACCTGTATTTCCAGTCAACGCGCTACGAGTCCTGGGTGTTGGAGGACGGCATCGTCAAGGAAGGCACCCATAGCATTGAACAGGGTGCCGGTGTCCGTGCGATCAGCGGTGAAAAAACCGGGTTTGCCTATTCCGACGAGATCATGATGCCGGCCCTGCTGCAGGCCTCTCATGCGGCCCGCGCCATTGCGAAACGCGGCACGGAAGGCAGCCTGCAGGCCTGGCACCGTGGTGACGAGAATATCCTCTACCCGGCCCTTGATCCCCTGGAGCGCATGTCGGCCGACGAAAAGGTTGAACTGCTCAGAAAGGTGGATGCCGAGGCGCGCCGCCAGGATTCACGTGTCAGCGAGGTCGTGGTCAGTCTCGCGGGTGTGCACGAGGTCATGATGGTGGCCGTCAGTGACGGTACCCTGTCGGCCGATGTGCGTCCCCTGATCCGTTTCAATGTCAGCGTTATCGTCGAGCAGGATGGTCGCCGCGAGCAGGGCAGTGCCGGCGGCGGCGGGCGTACGGAATATGCGTTTTTCCTGGAGCAGGAGCGTGCCCTGGGATATGCGCGCGAGGCGGTGCGCCAGGCCCTCGTCAATCTGGAGGCGGTCGACACCCCGGCAGGCAGTATGCCGGTGGTGCTGGGACCGGGGTGGCCCGGGATCCTGCTGCACGAAGCCATCGGTCACGGGCTGGAGGGTGACTTCAACCGCAAGGGCACGTCGGCCTTCGCCGGGCGTGTCGGGGAGCGGGTGGCCTCGTCTCTGTGCACGGTGGTCGATGACGGGACCCTGCAGGGCCGGCGCGGCTCCCTGAACGTCGATGACGAAGGCATCAAGACAGAAAACACCGTGCTCATCGAGAATGGCATTCTCAAGGGTTATATGCAGGACCGTCTCAATGCCGGCCTGATGGGCGTGGCGCCGACCGGCAATGGCCGGCGTGAATCCTATGCGCACCTGCCGATGCCGCGCATGACCAACACCTACATGCTGGCAGGAGAACACGACCCGGGAGAGATCATCCAGTCCGTCGACAGGGGCCTGTATGCAGTCAATTTCGGGGGCGGCCAGGTGGATATCACCTCGGGCAAGTTTGTCTTCACCGCCAGCGAGGCCTACCTGATCGAAAACGGCAAGGTCACCCGCCCGGTCAAGGGAGCAACCCTGATCGGTAACGGGCCGGATGTGCTGAAACAGGTCTCCATGGTCGGCAACGACCTCGAACTGGATCCCGGTGTCGGCACCTGCGGCAAGGAAGGTCAAAGCATCCCTGTCGGCGTCGGGCAGCCGACCCTGCTGATCGATGAACTCACCGTTGGCGGGACCAGCGCCTGAACCACCGGATTGCCGGTATGTGTAACTCTCATCGCTCCGCTGAACCATGGGTCTTTTGACCGGAGGGCGTGGTCGCAGGCCCCGGGGACGGGTAATGCCCGCGCTGTGCCTGGGTTTATCGATGGGGCTGGCAGATGCTTCAGGCGCCGCCGGGGTACAGCAGCACCGTGATGCCGACAGCGGCCTGCTGTCGTGGTCGGTACAGGAGTCCGGGCTCAGCCTGCAATTGATACAGATGCTGCCGGACTATGTTGCCGCAGTCTACAGTTCCCGTGGTTTGCCGCCTGAGGTGCTGGAGAGTATCGCCGCTTACTGCGTGTTCGGTACCATCGTGACCAATACCTCTGATACCCGGGTCTCTTACCGGGTGGCGGACTGGCGTTACCTGACCCCGGATGGCCGACAGCATCACATCAAGACCAAGACCGAGTGGCTCGCTGAATGGCAGCGGATGGGCGTGGCCTACCGTTGGTCGATACTCCCGGACGAGCAGACTTTCGAGCCCGGCGACTGGAGCCAGGGGTTTACCACGATCGCATTGCCGCCGGACAGTGTATTCACGCTGCTCTATTCATGGAGCTATGAGGATAATATGCATGAGGGAAGAATCGATGGGTTGCGCTGTGCGCCGGCAAATGTATCGCAGGAATAATGTTTGCCGGTTGCAAGCCGGCCTGCTGCTGGGTTGCCTGCTCACTGCGGCACCGGTCATGGCGCAGATGCCGGTGCCGGAGCTGAGTCACCAGATGACCCGGCAGGACAATCCGGCGGCGGCACCGGATTTTATTCTGCAGGACATGGACGGCGAGCTGCATGCATTGAAGGATTACCGCGGGCAGGTGGTGATGGTCAATTTCTGGGCGACCTGGTGTCCGCCCTGCAGGCGTGAGATGCCATCGATGGAGGCGCTCTACAGGAAATTCCACCAGTACGGCTTCAGCGTGCTGGCCATAAACGAGTGGGAGGATCCGGAACTGGTGTTTCCCTACATGGGGCAGCTGAGCGTGTTCCCGACATTCCCGATCCTGTTCGATCGCGAGGGCGAGGTGTCGGTGGCCTACCAGGTGAAGGGTCTGCCCACGACCTTTCTGCTCGACCGGAAGGGCCGCATCGTCTTCCGGGCCGTCGGCGGTCGGGACTTCAACCACCCCGAGATGGAGCAGATCATCCGCGAACTTCTCAAATAGCCTCAAGTGGTGCGCGCGCCGGTCCACGGCACGCCCTGCTGTCTTCCGGTGCGGCCGGTTTGTCGCTGAACAGCTGATAATCGCGGATTTCTCCCAAAATCCCGTAAATTATTCATGTATGTTTCCGGGCGCCCGCGAGGATATAGTGCTTTGGCATGGATAAATAATATTTAGGATGCAATATGTTGTGTTAATAGAAATAACAATAATATACATAGACTTATGTGTCTCATTTAGTCTACGGTTGAGGCTCATGGAGGAGTAATCAGGTAGGCAGGCCAAAGGCGTGTTGATCAGGAGTTATCCTGCAGCTCCCGCAGGTCGCGGAACAGGCGCCGTGCGGCCCTGGGGGGCTGATTCATCTCCCGTTCCTTGCGTGCCTGGTGTGCCAGTTTGCGGATATGCTGGCGGTCGGCCGTGGGGAAATGTTCGAGCACCGTGGCCAGGGCGGAATCCCCCTCGCTGATGAGCGCCTCGCGCAGTTCCTCGAGCAGCTGAAACTCCCCGGTATTGCTGGCTTGATGGTGACGCCTCGCCTCAACTGCCGCGCGCACGGGTTCGGGATCGATGGTCCGCATCAGTTTTCCGATGTATTGCAGCTGACGTTTACGGGCTCCGTGTGCGTGGATCTTTTTCGCCGTCCTGATGGCATCCAGCAAGTCTTCCGGCAGCTCCAGCCGGTCCAGGGCGGCGGCATCGAAGTCGAGCAGTTCCGCGCCCAGCCGCTGGAGCGCGTCCATGTCGCGCTTGCGCTGGGACTTGCTGACGGGAGTTTCTTTATCGTTTTCGGCGTTGTGCATTCAGTGTCATACCAGGTTGACTCATGATGAAGGATAGCGGTTTAAGCGGGATTTGTCCGGGCGGGGTGTGACCGGTAGAATCCACGCCACTTTCCGGGGAAGGATCATGTCTGAAATCCAGAGCACATCAAACGAATTGGAATTTCCGCAGCAGTCGCAGCTGGAGGAGATGATGCACGATGTCATTGTCCAGGCGCAGAAGCTGGGTGCTGACGGTGTGGAAGCCGGCGTCAGCATCGATGCAGGTCTGTCCGTGACGGTGCGCCTGGGTGAAACGGAGACCCTGGAGTACAACCGTGACCGGGGGCTGGGGCTGACGGTCTATTTCGACCATCGCAAGGGCTCGGCAAGCACCGCGGATTTCGGGTCCGCCAGTATCAGTGCCACCGTGCAGGCGGCCTGTGATATTGCCCGTTATACCAGCACGGACCCATGCGCCGGTCTCGCCGATGCCGGACGCATGGCCAGTGTCATTCCCGACCTGGACCTTTATCACCCCTGGCAACTCGACGTCGACCAGGCCATCGATCTGGCGCGCGACTGCGAGGCGGCGGCCCGGGCCGTGGATGACCGTATTGTGAATTCCGAGGGCGGGACCTTGTCCAGCTATACCGGCATGCGGGTGTCGGCCAACAGCCACGGTTTCCTGGGTGGCTACCGGACCAGCCGTCACAGCCTGAGTTGTTCCGTGGTGGGCCAGCAGGGCGATGAAATGCAGCGTGATCACTGGTATGTGAGCACACGCGATTACCGTGACCTGCCTCTACCCGTGGAGGTCGGGCGCATGGCCGGGGAACGCACCGTCAGGCGCCTGGGCACCCGACGGCTGAGCACGCGCCAGGTACCGGTGATTTTTGTTGCCGACGTCGCACGCGGCCTGTTCGGCAGTTTCATCAGCGCCATCAAGGGCAGCAGTCTCTACCGCAGGTCATCCTTTTTGGTGGACCACCTCGGTAAACAGGTATTCCCGGACTTCATGCATATTCACGAGCAGCCGCTGTTGAAGAAGGCCCTGGGCAGTGCTCCCTACGACAGTGAAGGGGTCGCCACCGGTGCCCGCGACCTGGTCCTGGATGGCGTGCTGCAGGGCTACGTGCTGGACAGCTATTCCGCCTGCAAGCTGGGGATGGAGACCACTGCCAATGCCGGCGGCGTGCGTAACCTGACCATCGATCCGGGTGACAAGGACCTGCCGGGGCTGTTGCGGACAATGGATACCGGCCTGCTGGTGACCGAGTTGATCGGCTTCGGGGTGAATGTGCTGACGGGAGACTACTCGCGCGGTGTCGCCGGCTTCTGGGTCGAGAACGGCGAGATCCGCTATCCCGTTGACGAGATCACCGTGGCCGGCAACCTCCGGGACATGTTCATGGGAATGGTCGAGGTCGGCAATGACGTGGACCTGCGCGGGAATATCCGCAGTGGCTCGGTGTTGATCGAGCAGATGACCATCGCGGGCGCCTGAAGATGGTCAGGGCGATCCAGGCCTCTCCCGCTGATTCCTGAAGGCCAAAGTTCGCAGCAGACGGGACGTATTCTAACCAGGTGCCGGTGCGACAATCTCGACCGTGTCGGCCTCCGCCATCTCTTGGATGGCCAGGTCCATATCGATCTGGTCGGGATTATCCTTGCTCTGTTGACGCAACAGGCTGACCAGCTCGTCCTGTTCGATGATGCGTTGCCCACCCCTTTTGTCCCTGAGGAAGGCGGCCCAGGGGACGAACTTGGTGGTGGGAAAAAGTTCCCCGGGCTGCGGGGAGATGTCGATATTCATCCCGGAAATATAAAACAGGCACTTGTCATGAAAGATGTCCGCATGGGCGATGGTGCGCAGGGTGCGGTCGAACTCGACCTGGGTGTTGATCTGTGCGGCGGTCAACAGCGGCCAGGGTGATGTCACGATCCAGGGCATGGGATATATCAGTTCCAGTTCCTGGTGATGGCGACCCTCAACGATTTCATCAAGCTCGCGCCGGAAGAAAAACATGCCCGGCTTCAGGTGGTCACCGATGGGAATCCGCTGACCGTCCTTGAGCTTGCTCTCGAGATGCGCAAGCTCCTGTTGCAGGGCCTCGCTGGCCAGAAAGCTCTTGGCGGTGCTGTGCGTGTGCAGCGGGGTGAAGTTGCCTTCCGCATCACGCCTGACCAGGCGGGCCAGCTTGAGGAACAGGCCTTCCTTGCGGTTCCCGCGCAGCAGGCCGTTGTCAATCCGCAGGCATAACGCGCCGTCTGAGCATTCCAGCAGGATGTCGGCCTGGCGGCTGTCCCGGGTGTGTACCCGGTTGTAGGTGCCGAACTGCTGGCTGTCGGGTTCGTAGCCGACGTGGCTGGCGTGAATGATGACCAGTCCCTCTCCGTGATCGGCGTAAGGCCCATGGCGATCCGTTGCAACCACGGCTCCACCGCGACCGTGGTTGAACGGGAAGGTGCCGAAGTGCTTGGTGAGGAGAATGATCGGGTAGCCCTGGTTCTCGTCGGCACAGAAGGCGCGTGACGGGAGCATCATGCCCGTTTCGAACCCCAGCGACTTGACGTAGTTGTAGAGCCGGGGCACGAAGCTGCTGTAGCGAAACGTGGCGCCCTCGATGCGAAAGTTATTTACCAGTTCCTCGACGTTGGCTGCAAATGTAAACATCAGTACCGCTGGTCTCCATGTCGGGTGGTAAGGATATCAAAGCAACTAAATGTGGATATGTTGCGTGTGGTCACCGCGCCTGTTGCACGGCAGGTTCTGCTCTTCAAAGTATGCATGATGCGGAGTAATCTTGCCAAGGCATACAGATCGATTGCGTAGATTACAGTACCCGATCATGCATGTAGAGGGTGATACGGGCGCCGCCTCCAGGTGCTTCCGATTGAAACGTGTCCGTCCGTTACGGATGTGGTCAACCCCGCCTGGGCCGGGACCGGCGATCTTGCTGGCAAGGATGATTCTGTTGCGATTGCCGGATTTGTGCAGCCAGTTGCCGATGATCTCCCCGGTGCGGGCATAGGTCTTCGCCTGCGGCGGAATCGGGTACAGCTCCGCGGTGTCGAAGAAATTCACGCCCTGTGACAAGGTGTAGTCCATTTGCTTGAAGGCCTCGGTTTGGCTGTTCTGCTCATCCCAGGTCATCGTGCCCAGGCAGATGGCGCTGACATCGATGCCGGTGTTGCCGAGCTTCCGGTACTGCATGTGTTTCGGGTCCCGATTGTTGCCTGCTGCCAGTGTATCCAAAACCCGTGCAGCTTATATACTTGATCCATATCAACGCACCCGGTGCCAAAATAGTGTATTTTGATCAGCGCTGGAGAGACAGGTGGTCGCTTCCAGAAAAGCAGGAGAGGTAAGCCATTATGAGTTGCCATAATCCCGGATGCATCGGGAATTACGATTTCGACCAGATCGCACATTTTGCCCGCAAGCGTTTTATCGAGGGCTACCAGACCGTCACCTTGCTCGAACAGGCGCGATCGCAACGTGAAAAAGAAGAGATTGCGCTGGTCTGTATGCTGGATATTGCGGATGACCAGGTCCGCGACCTGCAACTCAGTTGCCGGCATAGCGAGTACTGCAAGGTAACCACCTGCAGGAGCAAGCTGAAAAAGATGATCGCCGCGGAACTGGCAGTTAATTAGACTTGCCGTTGCGATACGCTCACAAGAACGGTTTACGATGACTGTTCTGACCGTACTGCACCGTATCCATGAGATCCTGCTTAATCACCCCGGGGAGAACGCTGCCTGGATGGCATCTGTGATCGAGCTCGGCGGAAAGGATGAAACCCGCTTCTATCGTGAACTGAATTCGAAACGCATGTGGGGTGGGGCCGGGTCCATCGCCAATCAGGCCCTGGCGGACAACCCGGGCATGGACGAACAGGCCTGGCAGGTGGAAATACGGGCGTTCCGGGATCTCATGATCGAGCTGGGCAATCTCCTGCAAGCGCGCGGCAATGCCTGTCCTGATATTTCCAGCTGGTTGCTGGCGTTCAATAACTGGAACCAGTCGGGGATCTGATCCGGGCCGGAGCAGGATTCCCCGACACGGTGATGTGTCCGGATGACGGCAATGGTTCGCCTGCTGCCCGTTTTGCAGCGGCAACTCATTCCAGCTGCATGAAGAACAGGTCCTGAACCGGGAAGGGCACTTTTCCGGCGTTCAGACCAGGAAGATCGTTCCCAGTCCCAGGAACACCATGAAGCCCACCACGTCCGTGACGGTCGTCAGCAACACGGTGCCGGCGTGCGCCGGGTCGATGTTCATACGCTTCAAAATAAAGGGAATGGACAGGCCGGAGATTGCAGCGCACACGAGGTTGATGATCAGTGCAACCGCAATGATCATGCCGATGGCCTTGTCCTGGAACCACAGGGTCGCGATTACGGCGACTACCAGGGACCAGCCGATGCCGTTCAATACCGTAACGGCCAGTTCCTTGTACATCAGCCAGCGTGCATTGGTCCTTCCCACCTTGCCCAGTGCCAGGCCGCGGATCACGATAATCAGGGTCTGGCTACCGGCAATGCCGCCCATGCTGGCGACGATGGGCATGAGTACGGCCAGGGCGACGACCTGCTCGAGGGTTGCCTGGAACAGGCCGATGACCCAGGACGCGAGGAAGGCGGTGAACAGGTTGATGCCCAGCCACAGGGCGCGACGCCGGGCGCTGATCACAATCGGGGCGAAGGTGTCATCCTCTTCATCGAGGCCGGCCATGCTCAGCAGGTGATGGTCGGCATCCTCACGGATAACGTCCACCACGTCATCGATAGTGATACGGCCCAGCAGTTTGCCGGTCTCGTCGACCACCGGTGCAGACACCAGGTCGCGGTTTTCGAACAGTCGGGCGACCTCGTCATCCGGCATGCTGGCAGGGATCGGCTGTACCTCGCGGTCCATCACCGTGGCTACCAGCACTTCGGGATCACTGGTCAGCAGCGTGGTCAGGGGCAGCAGGCCCTTGTACTGGCCGGCGCGGTCCACCACGAACAGGGTGTCGGTAGTGGCGGGGATTTCCTCGTGTAGCCGCAGGTAGCGCAGGATGACATCGATGCTGACGTCAGCCCGCACGGTCACGGTGTCGACGTTCATGATGCCGCCGGCACTGTCTTCCGGGTAGTGCAGCACCGCTACCAGCCGATCGCGGTTCTGCTTGTCCATGGAGCGCAGCACTTCCTGGATGACCGCGCCGGGCAGATCCTTGAGCAGATCGGCGAGATCGTCGGCATCCAGGCCGTCGGTGGCGGCAATCAGGTCGTGGGTCTCCATCTCGTTGATGAGACCGGCCCGTACCTCGTCGTTTACGTGGACCAGTGACTCACCACGGTCATCCGGATTGACCAGTTCCCAGAAGATTTCGCGCGGCCCGTGCGGGAACGATTCCAGCAGTTCGGCAATTTCCGCCGGGTGCAGGTTGACCAGCAGGTTGCGGATCTGGCCGGCCGCACCGGAGTCCATCGCCTGTGTGAGCAGTTCCAGGCGGCTTTCTGTGCTGTGTGTTTCTGCGGTTTCGGTCATGGCTGCGATTCCGTCGCGGTCAGGGGCGGAAGGTCCCGCTCATGAAGGCAGTTGGAAGTGTACCAGCCTGTTCGGTCGACAGTAAGGGAAGGGCGGGCGGTTCCGGGCAGGGGGGAGCCGCGGGGCCTGACTACACGGTCTCAGCGCAGCGTGTTGTTGAAGGTTTCGATTTGTGCAAGGATCCGTGCCGGATCATCAGCCCGGAGCAAGGCCTCGACATCAGGGGCAAGGGACTCGATGGCGCTCTGGTTGATAACGCGCTTGACCTCCTGCAGAGCGGTGTGATGCATGCTGAATTCAGTCAGCCCCATGCCCAGCAGCAGGCGGGTATAGCGCGGATCGCCGGCCATCTCACCGCACATGGCGACCGGGATGCCGGCCTCCTGTCCGGCATCGATTACCATCTTGATCAGCCGCAAGACGGCCGGGTGCAGCGGGTCGTACAGGTAGTTGACCTCGTCGTCCACGCGGTCGATAGCCAGGGTGTACTGGATCAGGTCATTGGTGCCGATGGACAGGAAGTCCAGGTGCCTGGCGAAGGCCCCGGCAGACAGGGCGGCGGCAGGGACCTCGATCATGCCGCCGATCTGGATATGCGGATCGTAGGCCAGGCCCTCGCGCTCCAGTGTATCCTTGGTCTGCTGGATCAGGTTGAGCACCTGGTGCAGCTCCTGGGTATTGGACAGCATGGGGATCATCATGCGAACCGGACCGAGGGAGGAGGCACGCAGGATGGATCGCAGCTGCGGCAAGAACAGACTGGGATCCTTGAGGCACAGGCGGATGGCGCGCAGGCCCAGGGCCGGGTTGCTGCAGCGATTGCCGGATCTGTCGACGCCCTTGTCTGCCCCTATGTCCAGGGTGCGGATGGTCAGCGGCCTGCCGTTCATGGCGTCGATTACGCGGCTGTAGCAGTCGTATTGCTCTTCCTCGTCCGGTGGCTCGGCCCGGTTCATGAACAGGAACTCGGTCCGGTACAGGCCAACCCCGTTGGTGTTCTCCCTGGCCACAGCCTCGATATCATCCGGGAGCTCGATATTCGCCATCAGGGTAATCGCTGCGTGGTCCAGGGTCACCGCCGGGGTCTGGACCATGCTGGCGAGTTCGGCACGGTGCTGTTCCTCGCGCGCCTCTTTTTCGAGGTAGTGTTCCAGGGTCCGTTGATCCGGCTCCACGATCAGGATGCCCTGCTGGCCATCGAGAATGATGCGTTCCCCGTCACGGATATACTGCTGGATGCCGTGGGCACCGACCACCGCGGGTATTCTCACACTGCGGGCAAGGATGGCGGTATGTGACAGCGGACCGCCGGATTCCGTGGCAAAACCACTGATACCCTGGTGTTCGAGTACCACGGTTTCCGCTGGCGTCAGGTCATCCGTCAGGACGATTGCACCCAGCAGGCTGTCCTCGGCGCGGTTGTCGCCCTGGCTGCTGGCGACCAGGATGCGTTGAATGCGGTTGATGACGTGATCGACGTCATCGCGGCGGGTACGCAGATAGGGATCATTCATCTGCTCGAACACCTCGACCAGGGCATTGCGCTGCAATTTCAGTGCCCATTCCGCATTGCAGCCATTTTGCCGGATCAGCTCAACGGGTGTGCTCACGATGGTGGCGTCATCCAGCATCAACAGGTGGGTATCGATGAAGGCCGCAATGTCGGCGCGCGTGTCGGCCGGAATATTGTCACGTATCGAGTTGAGCTGCAGCCGCGCGGTCTCTACGGCATTCATAAAGCGCGTGACCTCGCCCTCGATGAACTGCGGCGGGATGGCGCTTTCCAGGACTTCGATGCTGCCCCGCATGATGATGTGGGCCTTGCCGATGGCAACACCGCGGGATACGCCTATTCCGTTCAATACGAGGCTCATGGCCTGTGTGGATCCTCTTGTCTTACGGGTGTAATCCGGCTGCCAGTCAATCGGGCAGCTTGCCGTTTACCGGCAGCCCGGGCAGGGCTATTCCTCTTCCCCGAATTTGCTCAGTACCAGCTCCTCGATGCGAGTGATGGCTTCATGTTCATCGGCGCCCTTGGTGGTGAGTGTCAGCAGGGTGCCCCTTGATGCGGCCAGCATCATGACACCCATGATACTCTTGCCATTGACGGTCTGGTTGTCCCTGGAGAGATCGATTTCGCTGGAAAAGGAAGAGGCCAGGGTGACGAACTTGGCTGCGGCGCGCGCATGCAGGCCCAGCTTGTTGATGATGGTTACCTGTTTTTGCTGCATGTTATCTGGCCGGTGGTGCTTTCGTCATTATGATGCCATCCCGGGCGCCGCTTTCAGCCTTGCTGGCAAGTTCATCCAGTGAGCACGAGGCATAATTCAGCACCCTTACCAGCATCGGCACATTCAGTCCGGAGACCACCAGTACCTTGTTTCCGTCGAGCAGGCGGGTGGCGATATTACTTGGCGTGCTGCCATAGAGATCGGTCAGCACCAGTACGCCATCCCCCTGGTCGAGCGCAATGCAGGCTGCAGAGGCGTCGGCATACACCGTGTCGGGATTGCTGTCTCCCGGGACATCGATGGTCATGGTATTGAGAGGGGCGTTACCCAGGATCATCGCAGCCGTATCCAGTAGCTTGCTGCCCAGCTTGTCGTGGGTAATCAAAAGCAGGCCAACGTTCATTCCAGTTCCCGATGTCGCGTGACAATGCCGCCGAATTGCTCGCCGAGGCCCCTTGACAGGCGTTCGACCAGGTAGACAGAACGATGCTGCCCGCCGGTACAGCCGATCGCGATACTCAGATAGCTGCGGTTGTCTGCCCCGTAGCGGGGTACCCATGTTGCCAGAAATTGCTCGAGCTGCCCGTAGAATTCGTGGACCAGCGGTTCCCCTTCAAGGAATTCCATAACTTCATTATCAAGACCGCTGAGTTTGCGCAAGCCGGGTTCCCAGTGCGGGTTGGGCAGGCAGCGGGCATCGAAAACGAAATCGGCATCGGCTGGAATGCCGTGTTTGTAACCGAATGACCTGAGTACCAGGGAAAGCCCGGGACTCTCCTGTGCCCCCATGCATTCCCTGACAAACTCGCGCAGCTGGTGAATGTTGGTGCGGCTGGTATCGATAAACAGGTCGGCCCGGGCCGCGAGAGGCGCCAGCAGTTCGCGTTCCTTCTCGATGGCGTCGGCCAGCGGGGTGGCGGGATCCGTCAGGGGGTGCTTGCGGCGCGTTTCACTAAAGCGTTTCAGTAGAGTGTGGTTTTCAGCTTGAAAAAACAATATCTTGCAGTCGATCCCGTGCTTCTGCAGGTCATCGATAATGGCGGGGAAGTGGTTGATCTGGTCGGGGTGGTTGCGGGCATCGATGCCGGCGGCCACCCGGGTGATCTGCCTCAGGCGCGGTTGATTGAATTCATTCGAGAATGCCTCCAGCAGGCCAACCGGGAGATTGTCGATACAGTAGTAACCCATGTCTTCCAGGGTATGCAGGGCAGTGCTTTTCCCCGAGCCCGAGAGACCGCTGATGATCACCAGGTTCATTGACGCGCGTTTTCAAGACGTCGTTTCTGGCGTTCAATGAAGGCCTGGCTGGCATCATATCCCTTGGTATTAAGGATGTGGTTGCGTACGGCGGTTTCCAGCAGCACGGCGAGGTTCCTGCCGGGGCCAACCGGGAGCGTTATCTCGGGGATATCCACGTCCAGTATTGAACGCATTCGCTTGCTGCCGTGCAGCCGGTCCATTTTGATGGCATCTTCCATGTCCTGCAGTACGATGATCAGGCGCAGGTTGCGATTCTGTTTGATCGAGCTGGCACCGAACATGGCACGAACGTTGAGAATACCCAGCCCCCGGACCTCGAGAAAATCACGCAACATTTCAGGGCAGGTACCGTTGAGCGTGTCCGGTGCGCTGCGGGCAAACTCGGTGGCATCATCCGCAATCAGGCGGTGTCCACGGGTCAGCAGTTCGAGCGCCAGTTCACTCTTTCCGATGCTCGACTCTCCGGTGATGAGTACGCCGGTTCCCATTACTTCCATAAAGACTCCATGCAGGGTGACCTTCTCGGCAAAATAATTGCTCAGGTAGTACTGCAGGTTCTTGATTGTGTTCTGTCCGGAAAGCCGGGAGGAAAGCACGGGTGTACCGCTTGTTTCTGCGGCCTGCAGCAGGTCTTCGGATGCGGAAAGGCCTTTGGCGATGATGACCAGGGCGGACTGTCCCGAGAAAAGCAGGCTGATTGCGTCCTTGCGTGAATTCTTTTTCAGTTTGTCGAGGTACTCCAGTTCTCTGCGGCCGAGTATCTGGATGCGGTGCTGGTTGATCAGGTTGAGCTGGCCGACGAGCGAGCGATCGGCGCTGGCATCCGTGGATGAAGAGATGATATTTTCGGCATGCTGTTCTCCACTGATCCACTCAAGGCCCAGTTTTTCCAGGAGTTCGTCGTGAAGGGCTCTGATTGTCAGCGCATTACTCATGCGGGTATTTGCTGTGCTTCCTGGTGGTTAAGTAACTGGTAGACGCACTCATCGCTCGTGCACTGACGCATGCTGGCACAAAAGTCGTCGTTACTGAACAGTTCCGCGATGGTGGAGAGTATCTGCAGGTGTTCCTCGGTGGAGTTTTCGGGGACCAGCAGGGCAAACACCATGTCCACCGGCTGCTCGTCCGTTGCGTCGAAGTCAACTGCTGTGTCGAGCTTTATGAACGCGCATACCGCGCGGTCCAGGGCCGCCATACGACCGTGCGGGATAGCCACGCCCTTGCCCAGCCCCGTGCTGCCCAGCTTTTCACGGTTGATCAGGCTCTCGAAGATTTCAGTCTGCGACAGCTGCGGGGTGGTCCCCGCCAGCAGTTCGCTGATGTCCTCCAGCAGTCGTTTTTTGCTGCCGACCTCGGGGCAGCAGACTACGCATTCCGGGTGTATGAGTTCTGATATGTTCATCAGGCTAGTGTTCCGTCTGTTAATTCCGGTCGTGTTTGAGTGCTTGCATCCTAGACATGGTTCTTGATTGAACCCTCGGTGCGGTGGTGATCGGTCAGCTTTTCCTTGTGCTTCTTGACCTGGCGATCCAGTTTGTCTGCCAGGCCGTCTATGGCCGCATACATGTCTTCCTCGATTGCATCCGCGTACATCCGGGCGCCGCTGACATGAAGCGTTGCCTCAGCCTTGTGGCGCAGCTTCTCCACGCTGAGAATGACGTGGATATCCGTCACGTTGTCAAAGTGACGCTCCAGGCGCTCCATTTTATTGTTTACATAATCGCGCAGTGGCGAGGTCAGGTCGACATGATGTCCCGTCAGGTTTATTTGCATTACAAGGCTCCTTTTTTAGGCCTATGCCAGGCGTTTGCGTTCATTGGAAGGTGAAATCGATAGTGACTCGCGATACTTGGCAATGGTGCGTCGTGCAACATTGATGCCCTGTTCGGCGAGGATGGTGGCCATTTTGCTGTCACTCAGCGGCTTGACGGGATTCTCGGCAGCGACCAGTTTCTTGATGATTGCGCGGATTGCCGTGGCCGAGCATTCGCCACCGGACTCGGTACTGACATGGCTCGAGAAGAAGTATTTGAACTCATAGATGCCGCGCGGGGTATGCATGTACTTGCGGGTAGTGACGCGCGAAATGGTGGACTCGTGCATTTCCACTTCCTCCGCAATAGTGCGAAGTACCATGGGTTTCATCGCCTCTTCCCCGTAGTCGAAGAACTTGTGCTGGCGCGTGACAATGCTGTTGGCCACCTTGAGCAGGGTTTCGTGCCGGCTTTGCAGGCTCTTGAGGAACCAGCGGGCCTCCTGGAGATTGTCCCGCAGGTAGGTGTTGTCCTTGCTGTTGTTGGCGCGTTTCACCATGTTTGCATACAGGGCATTGATGCGCAGCCTGGGAATGGCATCGGTGTTCAGTTCCACGCGCCATTTGCCGTTTTGCTTGTAGACAAAGACATCGGGAACAATATATTCCGGTTCCGTGTTGTTGAAACTGGAACCGGGTCGCGGGTTCAGCGACTGGATCAGGTGAAGGACGTGCTGCAGCTCGTCGGTGGGAAGCCCCATTCTGCGGCTGAGCTGGTTATAGTCGCGGTTGCCGAGCAGCTTGAAGTGGTCCCTGAGAAGGGTTCTTGCTTCCTTAAGCCAGGGTGTGGCGGGGTCGAACTGGCACAGCTGGAGATCCAGATTCTCGTGCAGGTCACGTGCGCCTATGCCGACCGGGTCGAATTGCTGTACCCGGTGCAGTACGGCCTCGACCTCGTCCATCTCTGCATCCAGGCTCTCGGGGAGATTGCGGTAAATTTCCTCCAGGGTCTGGCTCAGATAGCCATCATCGTCAATGGCATCGATCAGGTTGTGGGCAATGATGCGGTCGGTTTCGGACATGCTGGCAAGATCAAGCTGCCAGTAGAGATGCTCATGCAGGCCTTCACCGCTTCCCGTGATGGTTTCGTAGATATCCCGCTTGTCACTGGCTTCCGGGGCGCTGTAACTGGTGACGCCCGAGTCGTAGATGTCGTCCCAGTTGCTGTCAACCGGAAGGTCGTCCGGAATGGTGTCGGTGTTTGCGTCCGTCAGGGATGTGTCATTATCCTTTTTATTGGCCGCGTCATTGGCCTCTGGCTGTTCACTGCTGCCTTCTGTCTCGCGTGTGTCCTGGGCATCGCCATCATCCTGTTCCAGCATGGGATTGGAATCAAGGACCCCCTGGATCTCTGTCTGCAATTCGAGAGTTGAGAGTTGCAGCAGGCGGATCGCCTGTTGCAGCTGCGGGGTCATGGTCAGACTCTGACCGATGCGAAGTTGTATGGATTGCTTCATTATGTTGTTGGTCAAGCCAGGCGTGGTCGTGCTCAACCCCTGTCTTGATGATTATATAGCACTAAGTATGCCATATTGAAAACTCAAGTCGGCACATATGCTTAGAGCTTGAATTCGGAGCCCAGATAGACATTGCGTACCTGCTGGTCGGCGAGTATGGCCGCGGGTGGGCCTGCTGCAATGATCTCGCCCTCGTTGAGGATGCAGGCGTGGTCGCAAATACCCAGGGTTTCCCTGACATTGTGGTCCGTTATCAGGATGCCGATGCCCCGGTCGCGCAGGTGCAGAATGATCTGCTGAATGTCGACGACGGAGATCGGATCGACACCGGCAAATGGCTCATCAAGCAGCATGAAGCGCGGTTCCACTGCAAGTGCCCGTGCAATTTCAACGCGTCTGCGTTCCCCGCCGGAGAGGCTGATACCGGGCTGGTCACGCAGGTGCCCTATATGCAATTCATGCAACAGGGAGTCCAGTATCTTGTGGCGTGCCTTGCGATCCAGGGATTTGCGGACCTCGAGTACCGAAAGGATGTTCTCGGCCACGCTCAGCTTCCTGAATACCGAGGCCTCCTGGGGAAGGTAACCCAGTCCATGCCGGGCGCGGACATGCATGGGTTCCCCGGTGAGATCGACATCGTCGAGCATGATGGTGCCTTCGCCACAGGGTATCAGGCCGACTATCATGTAGAAGCACGTGGTCTTGCCTGCACCGTTGGGGCCCAGCAGGCCAGCCACTTCGCCTGTCTTTACTGACAGGGAAACATCCTTGACGATCTGCCGTAACTGGTAGCGTTTCCCGAGCTTATTCGCGACAAGCAGGCTCACTGGCTGGTATCTTCCACGGGCTCCGGCGATTTCGGTTTCGGCTGCAGGATAATATGTACCCGGTCCCCCGTGGTACTGTCGCCGGCGTTGATGCGGTTGCTGCCGATATCATAGATGATCCTGTCGCTGCGAAACTCCTTGCCGTCGTCCTGCCAGACGCGCGCCGCATCCAGCAGAATGATGCGTTCATCGGCGGCATAATATTCCATTTGGCCGGATTCCGCCTGCAGATCGGTCTCATGGTCATCCGGCCGCTGAACGAAGCTCGCGGGATTGCCGGTGAGCACAATTTTCGATACCTGGTCGCCACTGCTGTGCACGGTCATGGTCTCGCCCTGCAGTTTGAGCGTGCCCTGACGCAAATGCACATTGCCCCGGTAGACGCTGATACCGGTTTTTTCGTCCAGGCTTGCCGAGTCGGCCTCGATATGGATCGGCTGGTCGCGATCGGCAGCAAGCCCCCATGCCGCAGCCGGGATGATGGCCAGCAACAGCAGCAAGGCATGCCGGGTATCAGCCAGCTGCATCAAACCTGCCTCGTACCCGGGAGCGCAAGTTCAGGCGATTGTTGCCGAAATCGGCATCCATTCCTACCGACTCGACGCGGAAGGCATCCGACCGGATGACAACGGACTGGCCGGTCGTGGCGGTCTGCTCGCCGGGCCTGACCAGCAACTCGCTGGTCGCGATATCCAGTTGTCGCTGGCCGGGCCCGGCGAGTCGTCGGATCTCGACCTGGTCGCGCAGCCACACGGTGTCCCCGTCGGCAGAGACGCTGCCCTGGTTCGATCGGGCCTGCCATTGGCCACGCTCACCCTGGATGGTCCGGAACACAGGTTGTTCCAGGTCGAACCGGTCATCCTGCGGGACGTGGCGCATGCTGTCGGCCTGCAGGTGGTAGTGCACGCGTCCGTCCCTGCCGGTCACGCGCAGATCCATGGTCTCTACAAACAGGTCGGGACCGTGCGAGGCCGTATCCGGGCGCGCGGTGATCGCACCCTGGTTCAGTAGCAGCCACCCCGTCGCCAGGACGCTTGCCAGCAAAACGGTCAGCAGGACAATCTGTCTGGTGTTCAAAGGTATTTTTCCAGGGTTTCGTCCAGTACGCCTTTGGCCTCCATCAGCATTTCGCAGACATCACGTGCGGCACCGCGGCCGCCGCCGCTGGGTGTCTGCCAGTGGCTGTGCTTGCGTACCAACGGGTGGGCGTCCTGGACCGCAATCGCCAGCCCCACGCGCCGCATGACGGGCAGGTCGACGACATCATCGCCGACATAGGCTGTCTGTTCCTCGGTAACGCCCAGTTTGGCTATCAACTCCTCGAATGCCGGGAGCTTGTCAAGCTTGCCCTGGTAGATATGGGTGATGCCGAGATTCTGCATGCGATGTTCGACGACGCGCGAAGTGCGTCCGGTGATGATGGCAATATCGATGTCATCATGGCCCAGCAGCATCTTGATGCCGTGCCCGTCACGCGAGTGAAACGCCTTGTATTCCTGCCCGTCGTCTCCAATGAACAGGCTGCCGTCAGTCAGGACACCATCGACATCAAATATCAGCAGGCGGACCCGGGATGCTCTTTCTAGGATATCTTTCATGGCTATGGCTTTCAGTTCAGACGACTCCGGCTCTGAGAAGATCGTGCATGTTGAGTACACCTACCAGTTCATGTTCGTCGTTGACAACGGGCAGGGCGTTGATTTTCGTGTGGTCCATGATTTGCAGTGCCTCGGCTGCCAGCATCCCGGGGTGCACCGTCTTGCAGTTCCGGGTCATGACTTCGCTGATGCGGGCCTCGTGCACATCCTGCTTGCTGTCGATGGCGCGACGCAGGTCGCCGTCGGTGAAAATGCCGATCAGGTGGCGGCTGTCGTCGATGACAGCCGTCATGCCAAGGCCCTTGCGGGTCATTTCCATCAGCGCATTGCTGAGCAGGGTGTCAGGTCCGACCATCGGCATGGTATCACCGGTATGCATCAGGTCATCGATCAAGAGCAGCAGGCGGCGTCCAAGTGCCCCCCCGGGATGCGATCGCGCGAAATCCTCCTCGGTAAATCCACGTGATTCCAGCAATGCAATCGCCAGCGCATCCCCCATGGCCAGGGCGGCCGTGGTGCTGGCCGTGGGTGCAAGGTCCAGGGGGCAGGCCTCGCGTTCAACGCTGACATTGATACTGGCCGTGGCGGCCTTCGCCAGGGTCGAATCCGGCTTTCCGGTCATGGCGATCAACGGGACATCGAGGCGCTTGATGATCGGCAGGATGGTGACGATCTCGCTGGTCTCGCCCGAATTGGACAGCGCCAGGACGACGTCGGCCGCGGTAATCATCCCCAGGTCGCCGTGACTGGCCTCGCCCGGATGGACAAAGAAGGCGGGCGTTCCGGTACTGGCCAGGGTGGCGGCGATCTTGCCGCCGATATGCCCGGACTTGCCCATGCCGATGACCACCACGCGGCCCCTGCAGTCGAGCATCAGTGTGCAGGCCGCGGTGAAGGCCGGTTTCCTGATTTCCCGGGCAAGCGACGCGACCGCCTGTGCCTCGATATCGATCACCGCCAGGGCAAGTTCCTGCAATTTCTGATCGTTCATGTCAGCTGTGGTATGGCCTGGGGTGCGCTGCGTGTGTCCGGACAAGTCGGATAGTTTGATCCTTGCTAGAGCGTTTCGGAGAAGTATAACAGGGTCTGGTAACCGATATAGGCGGTCAGCAGCATCGCGCCCTCGAAGCGGTTGATGCGTCCCGGCCCTCGAAAACCGTATGCCATGACAAACAGGACCAGCGTGAGTGTGAACATGACGGGATAGTCGCGCCCCATTGCAGCCGCATCGATGGCTCCGGGTCGTATCACCCCGGGCAGGCCGAGCACCGCCAGCAGGTTGAATATGTTCGAACCGATGATATTGCCGATGGCAATGTCGTGCTCGTTCTTGATCGCCCCCATGAGAGAGGCTGCCAGTTCCGGCAGACTGGTACCGAGGGCCACGATGGTGAGTCCTATCACCAGGTCGCTGACACCGAGTTCCTGAGCAATCGCGACGGACCCCCAGACCAGCAGGCGTGAACTGATCAGCAGAAACACGGCGCCGATGGTCAGCCAGATCAGCGCCTGCCACATGGGCATACCGGTCCTGATCTCTTCGGTGAACTCAGTGTCCATGGGGTCACGGACGCCTTTAGACTTGATGCCAATGCGGGTGAGCCATATCAGCATCAGGACCATGCCGCCCAGCAGCAGGCTGCCGTCAAGGCGCCCCAGGTCAAGGTCGGTGAGTAGCAGCCAGGTAAGTGACATGATCACGATCAGGACGGGAAGTTCCCGGCGCAGGATGCTGGAATGGATGTCGAGCGGAGCGATCAGGGCGGTCAGGCCAAGGACCAGGGCGATATTGATGATGTTCGAGCCGATCGCGTTGCCGACAGACAGGCCGCTGTTGCCTTGCCAGGCGGCCATGGCGGATACCAGCATTTCCGGGGCGGAGGTCCCCAGGCTGACAATGGTCAGGCCAATTATCAGCGGGGACACGTTCAGGTTATAGGCGACCGATGCCGAGCCGACCACGAAGCGGTCGGCACTCCAGGTCAGCAGCAGGAAGCCCCCTGCAACGGCCAGCAGTTCAGGCCACATGGCGGTTTACCGTGCAGTCCGGCACGGCTGGACGCATGACCGGGTGGAAAATCTTCAAAGAATGGCGCTCTTCAGGCATTAAGTGTTTTATCATACACGCCGGCGTGCGGTGACCAAACGCCCAGCTGTTTTATTTCGTTCCCGGGGCGGGCAGTGACCCGACAAGCCGGAGTGGTGCAGATCATAATGGAAAACGCGATGCGTGAAACAGGCCGAAACGGGCAGCAAGCTGTCGTGCAGGTCCGTGGTCTGGGTTTTTCGCGCGGCGAGCGCATGATCTTCGACGGGGTAGACCTGGATATCGAACGCGGCAAGGTCACCGCGATCATGGGACCCAGCGGCACCGGCAAGACCACCTTGCTCAAACTGATCGGTGGACAGCTGCGACCGACGGCCGGGACCATTGTCGTAGACGGGGAGAATGTCCATGAGTTGGCCACCAGGGATCTTTACAGGCTGCGTCAGCGTATGGGTATGATGTTCCAGAGCGGGGCACTGCTGACCGACCTGGATGTCTACGCCAACGTGGCCTTCCCGATCAGAGAGCATACCGACCTGCCCGAGACCCTGGTGCGCGACCTGGTGCTGATGAAACTCCAGGCCGTTGGACTCCGGGGCGCCGCAGGCCTGATGCCGGCCGAGCTGTCGGGCGGTATGGCGCGCCGGGTGGCGATGGCACGCGCCATCGCCCTGGATCCAATGATGGTGCTTTATGACGAGCCGTTTACCGGCCAGGATCCGATCTCGATGGGGATTCTGGTGAAGCTGATCAGGGAACTGAATGATGCCCTCGGACTGACCAGTATCGTCGTTTCGCATGATGTGCAGGAAACGGCGGCCATTGCCGACTATGCTTACCTGCTGTCAGACGGCAAGGTGGTGGACCAGGGAACTCCGGAAATGCTGTGGAAATCAGCCTCCGACTGGTCGCAGCAGTTTCTGAACGGGGAGCCCGACGGGCCGGTCGCGTTTCACTACCCGGCCAGGCACTTCCGGGATGACCTGATGCAGGGGGGACAGTCGCGGTGATCCTCGATCCCCTGCAGCAACTCGGCCGCAAGGGGCTGGCATACTTCGGCCGTCTGGGGCGCGGGCACCTGTTCCTGATGCAGACGCTTGCGGCGGTGCCCGGCCTGGTGCTGCGTCCGGGCCTGGTGATCAGGCAGCTGTATTCGGTGGGCGTGCTTACCCTGTTGATTATCCTGGTATCGGGCCTGTTTGTTGGCATGGTGCTTGGTCTGCAGGGTTATAATACCCTGGTTGATTTTGGCGCCGAGGAGTCGCTCGGCGTGGTGGTGGCATTGTCCCTGGTGCGTGAACTGGGGCCGGTGGTGGCGGCCCTGCTGTTCGCCGGCCGGGCCGGTTCCGCGCTGACGGCCGAGATCGGGCTGATGAAGGCGACCGAGCAGCTGTCGGGAATGGAGATGATGGCAGTGGACCCGATACGACGGGTCGTGGCGCCGCGTTTTGTTGCCGGTTTTATATCCATGCCGTTGCTGGCCGCCATCTTCAGTATCGTGGGCGTCTACGGTGGCTATTTTGTCGGGGTCGGTCTGCTGGGTGTCGATGACGGTGCCTTCTGGTCGCAGATGCAGGCCAAGGTCGATCTGAATGATGACGTCTATAATGGCGTGATCAAGAGCTTTGTATTCGGGTTCGTTGCGGTTTGGATTGCCGTTTTCGAGGGCTACGATACCGTACCCACATCCGAAGGTGTCAGCCGGGCAACCACGCGAACCGTCGTGCATACGGCACTGGCCGTGCTGGGGCTGGACTTCGTACTTACGGCGCTGATGTTTGGAGACTAGACCATGGGTCACAGCAGACTGATTGAGATTGGGGTGGGCTTGTTCGTGGCTGCGGGCATGGCGGCCCTGTTCATGCTGGCGATGCAGGTCAGCAACCTGAGCAACAGTATCAGTGGCGATACCTATGCCATCACTGCAGCGTTCGAGAATATCGGCGGACTCAAGGTGCGTTCGCCGGTGACTGTGTCAGGGGTGCGTGTCGGGCGGGTCGACGCGATTGATTACGATTCGCGCGCCTATGAGGCCGTCGTCACCCTGAGCATCGATTCGCGCTACAACAGTTTTCCGGAGGACACCTCCGCGAGTATCTTTACCTCCGGCCTGCTGGGGGAGCAGTACATCGCCCTGGAGCCGGGCGGTTCGGAAACCAACCTGGCCGAGGGCGACAGGCTCCAGCTGACCCAATCGGCGCTGGTGATCGAGCAGCTGGTCGGCCAGTTCCTCTACAACCAGGCAGGCAAGCAGCAGGAATAATGGCGCATCTGAAAACATACCTATTCACTTCCCGTATATCCCGATGAAGATCAAACGCTTTCTGTTACTGGCATTTTGCCTGCTGCTGCCGGCAAGCGGCGTCGCTATTGAGCTGTCGCCCGAGGAGCTCGTGCGGGATACCTCTTCGCGCATGCTCATCGCGCTCAAGGAGGAAAAGGCGGTGATCGAGGAGGACAAGAGCCGGATTTACGCCCTGGTCTCCGATATCGTGCTGCCGTATTTCGATTTTCACCGCATGGCCATGTGGGCGCTGGGCCGTCACTGGCGTGATGCGGACCCCGACCAGCGAGAGCGCTTTGTGGCGGAATTCCGGGAAATGCTGGTGCGCACCTACGGCAGTGCCCTGACCGATTACTCGGATGAAACGATACTCTATCTGCCGCTGCACGCAGAACAGGGCGACAGGGATGTAACGGTGCGTACCGAGATCCAGCAGACCGGCGGTCCTGCGATTCAGATAACCTATTCTATGTACCTGACGACCGATGGCTGGAAGGTTTACGACGTCTCGATCAACGGCGTGAGCCTGGTGACAAATTACCGGACCACCTTTGCCAGTATTATTCGCAAGGAAGGTATGGAGAGCCTGATCAGGCAACTGGAAAACCGCAATGGACCATCGGGCTGATGGTTGAGGCGGCGCTTGAAATCGCTGGCGAAGGCCGCTGGAGACTGAGCGGCGATCTGGGCTTCGGGACGGTGTCACGGATGCTGAAGGAATCCCATGCCGGTTTTCTCGATGCCGGTGATATCGAGGTCGACCTGTCGGATGTCACGCGTGCCGACAGCGCCGGTCTGGCGCTGCTGGTCGAGTGGCTGCGTGCCGCAGAGCGGGCCGGCAGGCCGATAAGCTTTGTAAACATGCCTGCACAGATGCAGTCGATTGCACGTATCTGCGGGCTGGATGACATTCTGATATCGTCCGGCTGACGGCCCGGCCGGCAATGCGCGTTTCCCATGATGTAACGGTTAAGGAAAGTCTGATCAAGCCGTCATTCCGGGCGGAGCGTGGCGGGGACCCGGAATCCAGGGATTTCGGCCTTCGCCGGAATGACGCAAGACGAGTTAACCAGGTCTTCCTTTATGCAAGGCAAGGATGGATTTATGCAGGCAAGTGAACTACAGGAACTGATCAAGGGCGGTATACCGGGTGCCGAGGTGAGCGTGCGCGGTGACGGAGATCACTTCGATGCCGTGGTGGTCAGCGGGAAGTTTTCAGGCCTCAGCATGGTGCAGCAGCACCAGCTGGTCTACGGAACGCTTGGCGATCGTATGGGTGGAGAGATCCACGCGCTGGCCCTGAAAACCTATACTCCCGATGAATGGGCCAGTCAGTAACCACTACCCGGGAAGCCATCGACTTGGATAAACTCATCATTACAGGCGGGTCGCGGCTGGAAGGCGAGATACGCATATCCGGCGCGAAGAATGCCGTCCTGCCGATCATGGCTGCCACCCTGCTTGCCGACGGCCCGGTCATTGTCCGCAATGTCCCCCACCTTCACGATGTCACGACCACCATGGAGCTGCTTGGACACATGGGTGTCGACCTGGTTGTCGATGAAAAAATGGATATCGAGGTCGATGCGCGCTCCGTCAATTCTCCCTATGCACCCTACGAGCTGGTCAGGACCATGCGCTCGTCGATCCTGGTGCTGGGGCCGTTATTGTCGCGCTTCGGACGTGCCGATGTGTCCCTGCCCGGTGGTTGCGCCATCGGTTCCCGCCCCGTGGACCTGCACATCAAGGGCCTGCGTGCGCTGGGTGCCGACATCGATGTGGAGAACGGCTACATCAAGGCGCGCGTCAAGCGCCTGCAGGGGGCGCGCCTGGTCATGGACCAGGTGACCGTAACCGGTACCGAGAACCTGATGATGGCAGCCACCCTTGCCAGGGGGACGACACTGATCGAGAATGCCGCCCGCGAACCCGAGGTGGTTGACCTGGCGAATTGCCTGAATGCCATGGGGGCGCGCATTGCAGGCGCCGGCACCGATAGCATCGAGATCGAGGGCGTCGAACGCCTGTCCGGTACCGAATACCGTGTCCTGCCCGATCGCATCGAGACCGGGACCTACCTGGTGGCTGCCGCCATGACCGGTGGCCATATCAAGGTCAAGGATGCCCGTCCCGATACCCTCGATGCCATTTTACAGGTGTTACGCGAGGCCGGAGCCGAACTGATCGTGGGCGAGGACTGGATAGAGCTCGATATGCATGGCCGGCGGCCGCGGGCGGTGACCGTACATACGGCGCCTTACCCCGCCTTTCCAACCGATATGCAGGCCCAGTTCACGGCACTGAATATTATTGCCCAGGACTCCGGCGTCATCACCGAGACCGTGTTCGAGAACCGTTTCATGCACGTCCAGGAAATGCAGCGCATGGGTGCGAATATCCGTCTGGAGGGCAACACGGCCATCAGTACGGGTGTCGAAACGCTGACCGGCGCACCGGTCATGGCCACCGACCTGCGCGCCTCGGCCAGCCTGGTGCTTGCTGGACTGGTGGCCGACGGAGAAACGGTTGTCGACCGGATCTACCACATTGATCGGGGTTACGAGTGCATCGAGGAGAAGCTTGCCCAGCTGGGGGCCGACATACGCAGGGTCCCCGAGTAACAGGCCTGCGAACCTGCACGCAGTGCCGCCTGCTTGTAAATTGCAGGTTTCTGCCTGAAACTTACCGCCCATGAATAATTTACTGACGATTGCGCTGTCCAAGGGGCGAATCTTCAAGGAGACCCTGCCGTTGCTGGCCCAGGCCGGCATCGAGCCGGTGGATGATCCGGAGACCAGCCGCAAGCTGATACTCGACACCAACCAGGCCGATGTCAAACTGGTCATTATCAGGGCCACCGACGTGCCGACCTATGTGGAATACGGCGCTGCGGATGTTGGCGTGGCCGGCAAGGACGTGCTGATGGAACATGGCGGTAACGGCCTGTATGAGCCGGTGGACCTCGGTATTGCAAAATGCCGCCTGATGGTTGCCGGTCCGAAGAACCCGCCCAACGACGGGCGCCGCCTGCGCATCGCAACCAAGTTCGTGAACAGTACCCGGCGTTACTATGCCGATCGACGTGAGCAGGTAGAGATCATCAAGCTGTATGGCTCCATGGAACTGGCGCCGCTGGTTGGCCTGGCCGACCGGATTGTCGACCTGGTCGATACCGGGAATACCCTCAAGGCCAATGGCCTGGTGCCGCTGGAACACATTGCCGATATCAGTTCGCGGCTGGTGGTCAACAAGGCCGCCATGAAGATGAAACACGCGCGCCTCTCGCAGTTGATCGCGCAGCTAAGAGCGGCATGTGAAAATCACTGACAAACCGGCTGGCTGGATCAACACGCAACCGGGTGTTCTGCTTCGCGCTGTGTAGCCAGGATCGCTGTGGCAGACCCAGGCAACTGGCCCCGATTGATTCGTTATTGACAGTAGCACCCGATAAACATGACCGATATAACACGACTCAACAGTCAGGATCCGGCATTCCAGCAGGCGCTGGAAAAGTTGCTGACCCGGGGCGAGGCCACTGACCGGCAGATCAACGCCACTGTCGAGGAAATCATCGCCGCCGTGCGTGTGCGCGGAGATGCCGCGGTGATTGAAATGACCGGACGCTTCGATAACTGGTCGGTCGGCAGTGCTGCAGAACTGGAGATCCCGGGCGCGCGCTGTGTCGAGGCGCTGCAGTCTCTTGGCGATGCCGAGCGTGCAGCCCTCGAGCTGGCGGCTGAACGGATACGTATGTATGCCGAACACCAGAAGCTGGATTCCTGGACCTACACGGAGGCAGACGGGACGCTGCTCGGCCAGCAGGTCACCCCGATGGACCGTGTCGGCCTGTACGTGCCGGGTGGGAAGGCGGCCTATCCATCCTCGGTGCTGATGAATGCCATACCGGCCAAGGTCGCCGGTGTGCCCGAGTTGATCATGGTGGTGCCCACGCCGGGTGGTGAGATCAACCCGATGGTGCTGGCTGCCGCCAGCATCGCCGGCGTCGACCGGGTGTTCGCCATCGGCGGTGCCCAGGCGGTTGCGGCCCTGGCCTATGGAACGGGCACCATCCCCCCGGTAGACAAGATCGTGGGTCCCGGCAATGCCTATGTGGCAACCGCCAAGCGCATGGTGTTTGGCAAGGTAGGTATCGATATGATCGCCGGGCCGTCGGAGATCCTGGTGATCTGTGACGGTCAGACGGATCCTGACTGGATTGCGGTGGACATGTTTTCCCAGGCCGAGCACGACGAGGATGCCCAGTCGATCCTGCTGAGTCCCGATGCCGTGTTTCTCGCACGCGTGGCCGAGAGTATCAGCCGACTGTTGCCGGACATGCCTCGTGCAGAGGTCATCCGTGCGTCCCTGCGGGGGCAGGGTGCCCTGATCCAGGTGCGCGACCTGGACGAGGCGGTGGAAGTGGCGAATTTCATTGCGCCGGAGCATCTGGAACTTTCGGTCGAGGAACCGCTGGCAATGGCGAGGCGCATTCGCCACGCCGGTGCCATCTTCATGGGGCGTTACACCGCCGAGGTGCTCGGGGACTATTGCGCCGGCCCGAACCATGTCCTGCCGACATCGCGCACGGCGCGTTTCTCCTCGCCGCTGGGGGTCTACGATTTCCAGAAGCGCTCCAGCCTGATCCAGTGTTCACCGGAAGGTGCCAGCGTGCTCGGTCGCACCGCCGCCACCCTGGCGCACGGGGAAGGCCTGACCGCCCACGCCCGTTCCGCCGAGGTGCGCATCAAGGACGATGGCTGAGTTATCAGTGCCAGTATAATCACCGCAGAGACGCGGAGGCGCGGAGAAAACCTATAACAATTCATTCACCGCAAAGACGCAAAGGACGCAAAGAAAAGAAATCAATGATTGTTAAAAAAACCGGACGGGTTCTGCAAATCACGTATTTCCCAGCCGGCGCTTTAATAGTTTTTAACATTTATTTTATCTTTGTTCCCTTTGCGCTCTTTGCGCCTTTGCGGTGAATATCCCGGGTTTTTTCTCCGCGACCTTTGCGTCTCGGCGGTGAATAATGATTTTCGGTTTACACTCAAGCCATGACGATATCCAGGAAGAAAATCGAACGCATCATCCGGCCCGAGGTCAGGGGGTTATCCGCCTACCATGTCCCCGTTCCCGGTGACTTTATCAAGCTGGATGCCATGGAAAATCCCTACGACTGGCCTGACTGGCTGGTGGATGAGTGGCTGGAACGACTCAGGCAGGTCTCCCTGAACCGGTATCCCGATGCCGCCGCTGTCGCGTTGAAGCAGCAGATGCGCGGCGCCCTGGGGGTTCCCGACCCGGCCGCAGTGATTCTCGGCAACGGTTCGGACGAGCTCATCCAGATGATCATCCAGGCGGTGGCCGGGCCCGGCAAGGTGGTCATGGCGCCGGAGCCTAGCTTTGTGATGTACCGGCAGATTGCCGTTGTCAGTGGCCTGTCCTATGCAGCCGTCCCGCTGCAGGCCGATTACTCGCTGGACAGGGACGTCATCGCCGCGGCCCTGGATGAACACCGGCCGGCGGTGGTATTCCTTGCCTACCCGAACAATCCCACCGGCAACCTGTTTGACCCGGAGGTGATCCGGGCCATCCTGGCACAGGCACCGGGGCTGGTCGTGGTCGATGAGGCCTACGCGCCGTTCACGGATGCGAGCTTCATGGGCGAGTTGCAGGCCTGCGACAATCTGCTGGTGCTGAGGACGCTTTCCAAGATGGGGTTTGCCGGGCTCCGCCTCGGTCTGCTGGCCGGTGCGCCGGCCTGGCTGAATGAGATCGAAAAGACCCGCCTGCCGTATAACATAAGCTCGCTGAATCAGCTCACCGGTGAATTTGCACTCGGACACCGGGAGGTGTTCGAACAGCAGGCTGCCAGTATCCGCCAGGACAGGGATGCCCTGCTTGCCGGTCTGCAGTCGCAGCCGGGTCTGACGGTGTACCCGAGCGCGGCGAACTTCATCCTGTTCCGTGTCCCTGCCGGGCAGGCAGGCGCGGTGCACGCGGGCCTGGAGGAAAACGGTGTGCTGATAAAGAATCTCGATGGCTCCGCGCCGGCCTTGCGTGATTGCCTGCGCGTCACCGTGGGGCGGCCGCAGGAGAATGCGGCATTCCTGTCCGCGCTGGCGACGCTGTTATAGCGCATTGCGCCCCGGCAGGGGGCGGCTGCGAAGCTACTCGAGGCCGGCCGCGGCGGTCGGTCGCTGGATCACCCGGGCCTGTGTCCGGAAACGTTTCCCCTGGCGTAATCCGCCCAGTGTGATCAGCGCGTCGGGTCGCTGTTCCGAGATAATGCCCATGGCCTGCCGGGCATCGCTTACCGCGGTGTCGTCGATCGATGTGATCACGTCGCCGGGAAGAATGCCGGCCTTGTCCGCCGGCCCGTCGCGCAGCACCCCGGCGATCAGTACCCCGTCGCGGCTGCCGAGTTCGAAGGACTCCGCGAGCTCCGCGGTTATGTCCTGGGCCTCGATGCCAAGCCAGCCGCGCACCACGTGGCCCTGCTCGATAATCTGCTTCATCACCCCCTTCGCCAGGTTGACCGGGATCGCAAAACCGATGCCCTGGGAGCCGCCTGAGCGGCTGTAGATCGCGGTGTTGATCCCGATCAGTTCACCTTGCGCATTGATCAGTGCACCTCCGGAATTGCCCGGGTTGATGGCGGCATCCGTCTGGATGAAGTCCTCGTAGGTATTGATCCCGAGCTGGTCCCTGCCGGTGGCACTGATGATCCCGAAGGTCACGGTCTGGCCGACGCCGAAAGGGTTGCCGATGGCCAGCGAGACATCGCCGACGCGCAGTCTGGTGGAGTTACCGATCACCACGGAGGGCAGCCCGTCCAACGCGATGCGCAGCACGGCAAGGTCCGTTTCGGTGTCGGTGCCCGCCACAGTGGCGCGCGCACTGCGACCATCCGCGAGCAGGATCTGGATTTCGTCCGCGCCATCGATTACATGGTTGTTAGTCAGCACGTAACCCTGGGTGCTGATCAGGACGCCGGAACCCAGGCTGGTCTGGATCTCCTTGCGGGTATTGCTGAAACGCTCACCGAAGAAATGCTTGAAGATCGGGTCCTCGAGCAGGGGATGGACCCGGCGGGTAATGACCTTGGCGGTATGGATGTTGACCACCGCCGGTGCGGCCATCTCGACGGCATCCGCATAGGATACCGGTCCACTCCATGCGCGGGAATCAGTGGGGGCGTGCCGGGGCGCGGCTGGCTGGGCCGTGGTTTCCCTGACCTCGACCACGCTGGAGCGGTTGCGCAGCAGTTCAGGCTGCATCACCAGGATATACAGGAAGGCCACTGCCAGTCCGGCGGTGATGGTTTGCAGGAGGAAAGAAAAAAATTTGCGAATTGCCATGAGTGGGATACCCTTTCAGGTAATCTATCAGGTCGATAACGGACGCCTAAAATAGCATACAAACAGGAATCACAAGCATGGTTACCCTGCAGGAACTGACGTATCACACCGACCGGCTGCTTGATATCGGGCGCTTCCAGGACTATTGCCCCAACGGTCTGCAGGTGGAAGGCCGGTCCGGGGTGCAGCTGCTGGTTAGCGGTGTCACGGCCAGCCTGGGCCTGATCGATGCGGCAATCGATGCCGGCGCCGATGCCATTCTGGTGCATCACGGCTATTTCTGGAATGGTGAAGATGCTCGCATCATCGGCATGAAACGCCGCCGCCTGCAACGCCTGCTGGGTGCGGATATCAGTCTGCTGGCATATCACCTGCCGCTGGATGCCCATGACGAACTGGGAAACAACGCGCAGCTTGCCCGGGTGCTGGGCCTGGAATCGTCCGGTACCTTCGGGCGAGAGGATGACCTGCAGCTCGGGCATTACGGTTCACTGGAGCGGGTCACGAGCGGGGAAGCACTGGCGCGGCATATCCAGGAGTGCCTGGGCCGGGCGCCGCTGTACATTCCCGCCAAGGGCACGTCCATCCGGAACGTGGGCTGGTGTACGGGCGCCGCGCAATCGTATATCGAGGCAGCGGTCGCGCAGGGGCTGGACGCCTTCATCAGCGGCGAGATATCGGAGTCGACGGTGCATATTGCACGTGAATGCGGTATTCATTATTTTGCGGCCGGCCATCACGCGACCGAACGCTTCGGTGTGCAGGCACTGGGGGAGTATCTGGCCGGGACATTCGGGTTGCGTCACCTTTTCATCGATATCGACAACCCGGTGTAATCGGCTGCAGCCTGCACTGCGGGGCGGTAAAATGACCGCACGCGCGGCTACTTTCTGCGACAATACCCTTGACCTTATCAGGCAGTTCGACCATCCTATGCCGTCCTGACGGAATGTATACATTAATTTAGAATATTCCGAACCACTTAAGAATTTCCCGCCGCCGGCCAGCATTGAATGCGGGGATCTAAGTTATTGAATTTACTACTTGGAGAGTGCTCGTATGAGTGGCAATGATGTCAATCCAAGCAGGCGTCGGTTCTTGACCGCAGCCACCACCGTCATCGGCGGGGTGGGGACGGCATTTGCATTGGTGCCTTTCGTTTCATCAATGCAACCCAGTGCCAAGGCCCGCGCAGCGGGTGCCCCGGTACGCGCGGATATCAGCAAGCTCGAGGAAGGCCAGATGATCCGCGTCAAGTGGCGTGGCAAGCCGGTGTGGATCGTCAAGCGGACGCCGGACATGCTGGATACCCTGACGAAGCTGTCCACTGAGCTGCGTGATCCGGATTCCGCCGAATCCGAGCAGCCGGAATACGCCACCAACGCGCACCGTTCCATCCGGCCCGATATCGCCGTGCTGATCGGCATCTGCACTCACCTGGGCTGTTCACCAACCTATCGGCCCGATGTGGCGCCGGCCGACCTGGGCAAGGACTGGCTGGGCGGATTCTTCTGTCCCTGCCACGGTTCGACTTTCGACATCGCCGGCCGCGTCTACTCGGGTGTTCCTGCTCCGTATAACCTGCCGGTGCCACCGCATCGGTTCCTGAGCGACAACGAAATCCTTATCGGTGATGACGGGGGGATAGCGTAATGGGTGAGAAATACAAGACCGGCCTGCTGGGCTGGATTGATGCGCGTTTCCCGCTCAGCAAGATGTGGAATGAGCACCTGGCCGAGTACTACGCACCCAAGAATTTCAACTTCTGGTATTACTTCGGCTCCCTGGCCCTGCTGGTACTGGTAATCCAGATCCTGACCGGTATCTGGCTGACCATGAACTACAAGCCGGACGCCGCCCTGGCCTTCAATTCCGTGGAATACATCATGCGGGATGTGAACTGGGGCTGGCTGATCCGCTATATGCATTCAACGGGTGCCTCGTTCTTCTTTATCGTCGTCTACCTCCACATGTTCCGTGGCCTGATGTACGGCTCCTTCAAGAAGCCGCGCGAACTGATCTGGATCTTCGGCATGATCATCTACGTCTGCCTGATGGCCGAGGCCTTCATGGGTTACCTGCTGCCCTGGGGGCAGATGTCCTACTGGGGCGCCCAGGTCATTATTTCGCTGTTCGGGGCGATCCCGGGAATCGGGGATGCGCTGGCCCTGTGGATCCGCGGCGATTACGTGATTTCGGATGCCACCCTTAACCGGTTCTTCGCCTTCCACGTCATTGCCGTGCCTATTATTCTGCTGGCCATGGTTGTACTGCATATCCTGGCCCTGCACGAGGTCGGTTCCAACAACCCGGACGGCGTCGAGATCAAGAAGAACAAGGGTGCCGACGGCAAGCCCGTGGACGGCATCCCGTTCCATCCCTACTACTCGGTGAAGGACATCGTGGGCGTGATCGTATTCCTGATCTTCTTCTCCATCGTGATCTTCTTCATGCCGGAGATGGGCGGCTGGTTCCTGGAGAAGGACAACTTCGTACCGGCGGATCCGCTGAAGACACCGGAACATATTGTCCCGCTTTGGTACTTCACCCCGTTCTACGCCGTCCTGCGAGCCGTTCCTGACAAGTTCCTCGGCGTGGTAGCCATGGGTGGTGCCATCGTGGTGCTGTTCTTCCTGCCCTGGCTGGACCGCAGCCCGGTCAAGTCCATTCGCTACCGCGGCATGGTCTACAAGGTGGCATTGGGCATATTTGTTGTCAGCTTCATTGCCCTGGGTTACCTCGGCACGCAGCCGGCAACACCTGTCCTGACCAATTTCGCGAGGCTGTTCAGCCTCCTGTATTTCGGCTTTTTTGTTTCCTTGTTGTTCATGCACAAGTTTGAAAAGACAAAACCGGTACCTGACAGGGTGACCTCGAAATGAAGAACCGTATCCTTGCACTTATCATGATGGTTTTGCCCGCGCCGCTTTTGGCGGCCGGTGGCGGTGTACACATCGATCATGCCAATATCGATCCGACCAATACCCAGTCGCTGCAGCGTGGCGCCCGCCTGTTCGTGAACTACTGCCTGAGCTGCCACTCCGCGGCATTGATGCGTTACGAGCGCATCGGCAAGGACCTGGGGATAGACGAGCGGCTGGTAGCCGAGAACCTGATGTTTACCGGCGGCAAGGTGGGGGACCTGATGACCGTGGCTACGGCTCCGGATGATGCCAAGGAATGGTTCGGCACCGTTCCCCCCGACCTGTCGGTCATCGCGCGATCCCGCGGCGTTGACTGGCTGTACACCTACATGCGGTCTTTCTACCGCGATGATTCACGCATCATCGGCGTGAACAACCTGACCTTCCCGGATGTCGGCATGCCGCATGTCATGTGGGAACTACAGGGCTGGCAGGAACCGGTGATTACCACCGTCAAGGATCACGACGGCACCGAAAGAAAGGTGGTTAAACTCGAGCTGGTCGAGCCGGGCACGCTGACACCGAAGGAATACGATCGCACGATTCGCGACCTGGTCAATTTCCTGGACTATATAGGCGAACCCGCCAAGTATGAACGGCGCAGCCTGGGTGTAAAGGTAATCATGTTTTTGCTGGTATTCCTCGTGGTCGCTTATCTGATGAAAAAAGATTTCTGGAAGGACGTACATTGATCCGGCCTGTCCGGAGTTTCGGATTACAAGCATTCGGGGGATAGTTTATGGCGCTGGTTGCCAATCGACGTTCAGTGATGACACTGTTTTCATCGCCAAGCTCTCCGGAGAGTCACCGGGTGCGCATGGTGCTTGCGGAGAAGGGTATTACGGTGGAGATCCTGGATGTCGATCCGGGCAACAAGTCTGAAGACCTGATCGACCTGAATCCGTACAACACGGTGCCGACACTGGTGGATCGGGAGCTGGTACTGTACGACCCCCGGGCCATCATGGAATACCTGGACGAGCGTTTCCCGCACCCGCCACTGATGCCGGTTGACCCGGTATCGCGTGCGCGTACCCGCCTGGCGCTGTACCGCATCGAGAAGGACTGGTATGAACTGGTACCGGCCCTGGAGTCCAGGGGTGAGAAGACCTCAAGCAAGGCACGCAAGATGCTGCGCGACAGCCTGACGGCCAGTGCCGAGGTGTTCAGCGCCAGGCCTTTCTTCCTGAGCGATGAATTCTCGCTGGTTGATGCCACCATAATTCCCATACTCTGGCGCCTGAAACACTACCGGGTTGATCTGCCCCGCCAGGCGAAGCCGGTGATGCAGTATGCCGAGCGCATGTTCCAGCGTGAATCTTTCCAGGCCAGCCTGTCCGAGGCCGAACAGGAAATGATGTAATCGGACCGCGCGTGGCCCGTTGGACAGCCGTCCCGCCGCGAGAACACCCCTCCGCCAAGGCCCGAAGCCCGCATTCCCTGTATCTTTGCACCATTCTCTTGTATCTTTTTTGTCATGACCACCAGTCGCCCCTACCTGATCAGGGCCATTCATGAATGGATCCTGGACAATTCCATGACACCTTATTTGCTGGTGGATATCGAGGGAGATAGCGTCGATGTGCCACGCCAGCATGGCCAGAACGGCAAGATCGTGCTTAATGTAAGCCCCCAGGCCGTCGAGGGGCTGATGCTGGGAAATGACGCGGTCGGGTTTCGTGCCCGGTTCGGTGGTATTGCCACGGATGTCTATGTTCCGATCGATTCCGTGCTCGCCATCTACGCCAAGGAAAACGGTCGCGGCATGGTCTTCAGTGAGGACGAGGAGGGACCCGCGCCCGATGATCCTACGCCAGAGCATCCCGGGCGCCCCCGCCTGAAGGTTGTGAAGTAACAGCAGGCTTTAGCGGACCGGTTCCAGGTGCAGCTGTTTTTCCGGCAGCCCGTAATTGTCCATCGATGTCTTCAGGGTTTCCACAAGCGGTGCCGGAACGCAGGCATAACAGTCATAGTTCATCAGGTCATCGATATCAGCGACGATACTCGGCAACAGTGCCTCGACGCCCGTTTCGGCATCGGTGGCCAGCGCCGTGTAGTGGAAGTTATCCAGGGCATCCGCCCATGAGCGGCACAGGTTGCCCAGGTAGTGACTGTTGCCTGCAGTCACGATCCAGTAGACGTGAATCTGCTCGGCGATATCCAGCGCCATGGCATGTTCGATCAGGCTCTTGACGGGGCCAAAACCGGCATTGCAGGCAATCAAGAGCAGCGAGCGCGGGGATTCCTCATTGAGGATGAACTCACCGCGTGGCCCCTTGATGCTGATGACGTTGTTCTGCCGGGTATTGTTTAGCAGGTGTTCTATAAAGGGGTTGCCGGATACGACTGGCAGGTGAAACTGGAGGTTCATGTCATCACAGGGGCAACTGGCGATCGAGCAATCCAGTGCGGGCAGGCCATCGGCCTCCAGTGACAGGTATTGGCCCGCCAGAAAACGCAAGCGGTTGGTGCGCGGGGTCTTGGCATGCAGTATCAGTACCCGGTCATCCGGACGTTCCACCTTCTTGATGCGAATGTCGATTTCCTGGTGGGGGATGTCACGGGTCCCGAGTGCCTCATCGGCCTCGAGGACCACGTCGGTCACGGCCGTGTTCGAGCAGGTGAGAATATAGCCCAGGCCCTTCTCGGTCTCCGTCAATACATAGTCATGCGGGCAGATCTTTTTTACCTGGCCGGAGACCACCTTGGCCTTGCATTGGCCGCAATTGCCGCTGCTGCAGCCGTAGCTCAGGGCCAGTCCGCTGCGCAGGCCCGCCTCCAGAATGGAGTCGGCCCCCTCGATGAAGAATTCGTGCCCGCTTGGCAGGATGCGTATCTGGGCAGCCATGACTCTGAGAAAAGCCTCCTTCGCTACTATGTCGTCGCTTGCTTCGTCCACCGAGTAATCCGTTTCCAGTGCCTGGAAAAACCAGTCACTGAGTTTACTAAATGCCTCTTCATGCAGCGCACCTTCTTGCGGTGCAAGTTCCTGGAACTTGTCTTTCAGGGCCTCAACCAGGCCGGCGTAGCGACGCGCCTCGTGCCGTGCACGTGCCAGTTCCTGGCCGAGTGCCAGGATGCGAGCCGCCTGGGTATGCGTGTCAGGGGCTTCGTCGGCTGGCCGTACAATCTTGTTGACGGCCTGTTCCATGATCTGCTCGACGCGTTCGAGCATGGTGGTGTCTTCCACCTGCGCCTGCGGGTAGGAATGCAGCAGGTCAGACAGGAGGAGTTCGCCTTCAAAGGTGCGCAGCTCGCCCGCACGTATTTTCTTTTGCAGTGCGCCACGCTTGACGCCTACCAGGCGTGCAGCCCTAGAGAGTGTAATCAAACGTGGCATATGTCCCCCAGAACAGCCCCGATTTTGTGATTGATTGGCATTACCATATCCTGTGCGGTGTCAATGCGCCAGCACCCGGCTCGACTATACTGGGGATTTCACAATGCGGATACAAGGAGGCCGGCGCTCCCATGATCGAGGTGGTCTGCGGTGATATCACCGCGCTGGATGTGGATGCCATCGTCAACGCGGCCAATAACAGCCTGCTGGGCGGCGGCGGCGTGGATGGCGCCATTCATCGTGCCGCCGGACCGGAATTGCTGGCCTTCAACCGGTCGCTGGGTGGTTGCCGTACCGGGGAGGCTAAACTCTCGCCGGGTTTTAGCCTGCCCGCACGTCACGTGATCAGTACGGTCGGCCCGGTGTGGCATGGCGGGCAGCAGGGTGAACCGGAGCTGCTGGAATCCTGCTATGTCAGCAGCCTCGAGCTGGCGCTGGCCCATGATATCCGCAGCATTGCCTTCCCGGGCATCAGCACCGGGGTGTACGGATTCCCCAAGGAGCAGGCGGCCGTCATTGCCATCAGGGCCATGCAGAGCTATGAAGCCCGTTTCGAGCGGATCATCGCCTGCTGTTTCAGCGAGGCCGATGCGGCGCTCTATCGGGAGGTGTTGCAAGAGCACTCGTAGTTTAGGTCATTGCTATCCCGTCAACTCCCTCTCCCTGCGGGAGAGGGTTGGTATCAAATTTATCAGCAGTGTGCCGAATCCGTTACAGCTTGCAGCTGACCGGTTTGCCGTCGTTCAGCCAGGCGGACCACTGGGCGTGGATCGAGACGTCGGTCCCGTCCTCCCGGGCCTGATCCTGCAAATAGGTCTGCAGGTCATGCAGCAGGTCGGAGTCCATCAACTCGAAATCCTCCTGCAGCCGGGCGTGCAGGGTCCGGTAGATGCGTTTGAGGTCCGTTAGTTCGTACTGGTCCAGTGGCTTCACGGGGTAGCACCTCCGATATCTTTCATTCCTGTTGTTGCGGTTTCCGCTTCGGTCATGAACAGCGTGGGGTCCACGCGACTGTCATTGAGGCTGACACCCCAGTGCAGGTGCGGGCCGGTGACGCGGCCGGTCATTCCGACCGCGCCGATGACCTCGCCGGCCGCCACCTGCTGTCCGGTCTCGACGTCGATCCGGTGCATGTGACAGTACATGGTCACCAGTCCCTGACCGTGATCGATAAACACGGTGTTGCCATTGAAGAAGTAGTCACCGGTATTGATGATAGTGCCGGGGGCGGGGGCCCGGATCGGTGTGCCTTCGGGGGCGGCAATGTCCAGACCGCTGTGCGGCTTGCGTGGTTGCTCATTGAAGAACCGCCGCAGGCCAAAGGTACTGCTGGTCGGTCCGTCTACCGGTTTGAGAAATTCAAGCGACACCGTGTCGGCATCGCTCCAGTTGCGCAGGGCGGCCTTGATCTGTTTCTGTTCGCGGCTGATGCGTTCCATGTCGCGTTTCTCCGGGTTGACCTTGCGCTTGTCCTTGATGGTGATGTGCTGGGTCTCATAGTCCTTGGCGGATACCTGGAAGGACAGTTTCAGCGGCTTGTCACTGCGGGTACGCGCGGACAGGTAGTGGGTCCCGGGCTTGGCGCCCAGGGCCAGTCCGACGACGGCGATGGTGCGTTCGGCCTCGCGGGTGACCAGCACGCGGCGTTCCCGGTAACGCACCGTGGCGGGATCGACATCGGCAGGCAGGCGAATGGTGGCAATCCCTCCAGGTACCGGTGTCTGGTCATAGGTCAGTGCGCCGGCACCCGTGGGCAGCAGCAACAGGAGGGTGACAAGGGTGAGTTGTTTAAGGTGATGCATGCCGGATATTTCCTGATGTCTTTGGTTAAAGGTAGTTACGCTGTGTCCTGGGTCTGTTCGACGCTGCACACCAGGACGCCTTCCGACAGCCTGGCCTCTACCCGGTCACCGGGTTTGACCTTGCTGGCCTGGTGCAGAATCTGTCGCTCCGGCAGCCGACTGACAATGGCGTAGCCGCGCTCCAGGGTCGCCAGCGGGCTGATGGTATCCAGGGCCCGGCTGGAGAGGCCCAGGCGGCGCTGCTTGTCACTCAGCAGGCGTTGCATGGCACTCCCGAGGCGCTGGCCCAGGTTTTCCTGGCGCAGCCGCTGCCGGGCGATGCCATGTACCGGGGACAGCCGTTTCAGCTGCCCTGATACATCATTAAGTTCAGACTGCAAGTTACTGATATACCTGTTGACAATAAACCGGGATCGTTGTTCCAGTTGATCCAGCCGCTGGCTCTGCTGGCGCAGATACTGGCCCGGGTGAAGCTGCTGCAGGCGCTTTTCCAGCCAGCCGGCCTGCTGCCCGCCGAGTTGCAGTCGCTGCCGCAGGCGGTTTTCCAGGCGGCCGGCCAGGGTGGTGATCTGCGTCAGCCATTCCTGCTGATCGGGACTGACCAGTTCCGCTGCGGCCGAGGGGGTCGGGGCGCGCTGGTCGGCGACAAAGTCGGCGATGGTGAAATCGATTTCATGCCCGACGGCACTGACCAGGGGGATCCGGCAGGCATGTACGGCACGGGCGACCACCTCCTCGTTGAACGACCACAGGTCCTCCAGTGATCCGCCGCCGCGGGTGAGGATCAGCACATCGCAGTCAGCCCGGTCCGAGGCCAGGCGGAGGGTGTCCGCGATCATGGCGGCGGCGTCCTTCCCCTGCACCGGGACGGGGTAGACCAGGACCGGTATCGCCGGAAAGCGGCGTTGCAGGACGCTGAGGATGTCACGGATGGCGGCACCCGAGGGCGAGGTGATGACGCCGATGCGTTGCGGCAGGGCCGGCAGGGCCTGCTTGGTCTCCGGGGCGAACAGGCCTTCGGCGGCGAGCTTCTGCTTGAGTTCCTCGAAGGCGCGGCGCAGGGCGCCGTCACCGGCTTCCTCCATGTGATCGACTATGAGCTGGTAGTCGCCGCGCGGTTCGTACACGCTGACCCGGGCGCGTACCAGGGCCTGCATGCCTTCCTCCGGGGTGAAACGCAGTGACTGGCTGCGGTTGCGGAACATGGCGGCGCGTATCTGGGCGCGGGCGTCCTTCAGGGTGAAATAGACATGGCCGGAGGAGGGGCGGGTGATATTGGACAGTTCACCCTCCAGCCAGACCCGGGCAAAACCCTGCTCCAGCAGGACGCGCACCTCGCGGTTGAGGCGGGAGACGCTGTAGATATCGCGCCGGGTGGATTGGTTTCCGGCTTCGGGGTCTGGGGGTGCCATGGGGCGCTAGAATACACCCATTTCCCCGCAGATGACCCGTTGCCGGCGGGTACACCGGTCACCGCGGTTTACCGGAGTCGGTGCAATCCCTATAATTGGCGCCCATTCTCAACCGGCGGACAGAATTACCATGCGCATAGTGCAGGAAGCCCTTACTTTTGACGATGTCCTGCTGTTGCCGGCACATTCCAGGGTACTGCCACGCGATGTCAGCCTGCATTCCCGGTTGACGCGCGATATCGATTTGAAAATCCCCCTGTTGTCTGCCGCCATGGATACGGTCACCGAGTCCAGGCTGGCGATCACCCTGGCCCAGGAAGGCGGCATTGGCATCATTCACAAGAACATGACGCCCGAGCAGCAGGCCGTACAGGTCAGGCAGGTCAAGAAGTTCGAAAGCGGCGTGATCAAGGAACCCATCACGGTGGGTCCCGAAGCGACCATTCGGGAAGTGATCGAGCTGACGCGGGCCAATAATATTTCCGGGGTTCCGGTGGTGGAGGGCGACAGCCTGGTGGGCATCGTGACCAGCCGTGACCGGCGCTTCGTCTCCAACCTGAACGACCCTGTGTCCAGTGTCATGACCCCGAAGGACCAGCTGGTAACGGTCAGGGAAGGGGCCGACAGGGATGAGGTCATCGCGTTGCTGCACAAGCACCGGATCGAACGCGTGCTGGTCATCAATGGTGATTTCAGGCTGCGCGGCATGATCACCGTCAAGGACATCCAGAAGTCCACCGATTTTCCCAATGCCTGCAAGGATGACCAGGGCCGTCTGCGCGCGGGTGCTGCTGTCGGTACCGGCTCCGGAACGGAAGAACGTGTTACCGCCCTGGTGCAGGCCGAGGTTGATGTCATTATCGTGGACACCGCACATGGCCATTCGCAGGGTGTCATCGATCGTGTGAAGTGGGTCAAGAAGAACTATCCGGATCTGCAGGTCATCGGCGGCAATATCGCGACCGCGGCCGCGGCCCGGGCGCTGGTCGATGCCGGTGCCGATGCGGTCAAGGTCGGGATCGGGCCCGGTTCGATCTGTACGACCCGCATCGTGGCGGGAATCGGCGTACCGCAGATCACGGCGGTCGCCAATGTGGCCGAGGAACTCAGGAAGGATGACATCCCGCTGATTGCCGATGGCGGTATCCGCTACTCGGGTGACCTTGCCAAGGCCATCGCGGCCGGTGCCTGGTCGGTCATGATCGGCAGCATGCTGGCCGGCACCGAAGAGGCCCCGGGCGAGGTGGAGCTGTACAAGGGTCGCTCCTACAAGGCCTACCGCGGGATGGGTTCACTGGGCGCCATGCAGCAGGGTTCCAGTGACCGTTACTTCCAGGAGGGCGGCGAACAGGACAAGCTGGTGCCGGAAGGCATCGAGGGCCGGGTGCCCTACAAGGGCACCATGCTGACTATCCTGCACCAGTTAATGGGCGGCCTGCGTTCCAGCATGGGATACACCGGCTGTGCGGGCATCGAGGAAATGCGCAGCAAACCGGAGTTCGTCCGGGTCACCAATGCCGGCATGAAGGAAAGTCACGTGCACGACGTATCGATCACCAAGGAAGCACCCAACTACCGGGTGGATTGATCGAGCTGGATTATTTACGGCGTATTCACCGCAGAGGCGCAGAGGACGCGAAGAAGTTCA
>CAMYJZ010000009.1 GCA_947258845.1 uncultured Ectothiorhodospiraceae bacterium
ACCGGTGTGGAAGCTGGACTGCAGACCGTGGTCACGACCCTGCAGGGCGGTGCGATACAGCGGGTCGAGCTTGGCGCCGTGGGACTTGTAGACCGTGGAAATCGTACCGATACGAACCTGGCCGAAGTTGCCCTTCACGCCGATCCACTGGTCACGATCGAACAGCGCACTTCTCTCGTCAGCGTCACGGAGGCGTTCGTTCATGTTGAACTGCCAGTCCAGCTTGAAGATCGCCTTCAGACCGTTACCCAGGTCCTCGGAACCCTTGAAGCCGATGGAACAGGTGGTGCACGTCAGCGTGACATCGTCATTGGTGCCGTCATCGATAGAGGTGATGGCCTGATCCAGGTGGCCAAAGACCTGCACGTCGGCTTGGGCAACGCCCATGCCGCCGGCCAGGATGGCGCCGATCATTGTCGGTAAAAATTTGGTTTTCATGATTTTCCCCTTAACACAGTTTAGGTAATAAAAGTGGTTGGTAATTCACAATCATTGCACGCTGCGTACTTTACAACACACCAAGACTAAAATGCAACACTTTTTTCGAAAAAAACAACAGGGTGTTGTTTTTATGCACACAACCCAATATTTGGACCAGAAATCAATCCTGACTACTATATATATGGTGTCAAAAAGGGGACATTCTTTATTATTTTTCAATTCACTAGTGAAGATGATGGTGTCAGGAACCTTTTTTCGCACCCGGTCGCTGTAGCCCGGATGAAACGTAGTGAAATCCGGGGCCTTTTCCCGGATTCCGTTTCACTTCATCCGGGCTACACGGCTAATCCGACCCACGGTTTTCGCAAACAAGCAGAATGCCCCCTTTTTCCACCCTGGTTGACCTGAATCAAATAAGCCGCCAGATCCACTTTCCACGGCCCAAGGCTGGACTATAGTTATATTAGAGTGTCAGCAGTTTTTAACATGCTAATTAAGTAATTCAATTGACCCATAAACGCAGGCAAGGACGCCCTGGACCAGGAGGTGCATTATGCGGTCGTCGAAACTGATCCTTGCCGGGCTCACCCTTGCCGCCCTGCTGTTCACCGTCGTCGGCGACGCCTTTGCGGCCGACATCAAGGCCAACAAGAAACGCGGCCAGGTGTATTTCCGGATGGTCTGCACCGCCTGCCATGTCGATATGTCAGGGACCACCATCCCCCCTGCCGGCCGCACCATGGCCGAGTGGCGCACCTACCTGGATGCGGACAAACACGACGTCTCCGGCAAGAGCAATCCCTCGGTGCGCTACTACCTGAGCCAGGCCTACCGCGACAGCATCAAGGATCAGAACAAGGCAGCAAAGAAATTTCTCAGCGTCCCGGGCGAGCAGCTGTATGCGGACGTCTACCAGTTTGCCGTGACCGGCGCCAAGGATTCCGATACCCCGGCCACCTGCAACTAGCGCAAACGACCCGGCAAAACCAGGGAGTCAGCCATGAAACCCGATCTTCCTAAACAGGGTGCCCCGTCCGGTCTCAGCAGGCGCGGCTTTCTGACACTGTGCGCGGGCGCCGGGGCGGGCGCGGCCATGCCGTGGCGCTCGTTCCGGGCAGCCAGCAGGGAACTGAAGGTGCCGGCCCATTCCTGGTCACGCGGCGAGGTGATCCCGTCGACCTGCAACATGTGTGTGAACCGCTGCGGCATCCAATGTCACGTGGTGGACGGCGTGCTGGAAAAGATCGACGGCGACAGCCGCAACCCCAAGACGGCCGGCGGCACCTGCGCCAAGGGCCAGGCCGGAATCATGGCGCTGTACGATCCCGACCGCATCACCCACCCCCTGATCCGGGTGGGCAACCGCGGTGAAGGCAAGTGGCGGCGCGCCTCCTGGGAGGAGGCCTTCGAGTACACCGCCGACCATATCGACAAAATTATCGAGAAACACGGCCCCGAGGGCCTGCTGTTCTCGTCCTGCACCGACCTCACCGAGGTGTTCTTCATCAAGTTCGGCAAGTACCTCGGCACCCCGAATTTCGCCCGCCATGCGACCCTTTGCCTGGCATCGCGCAATGTCGGTTATTTCGCCACCATGGGCGGCGTCCCCGATGCCGATCTCGTGAATGCAAAATACATCCTGATGTTTGGCGCCAACCGCATGGAGTCGTTCGAGCTGCCCCACAACCGCGACCTGATCACCGGCCTGCAGAACGGCGCCCGGCTGGTGGTCGTCGACCCGCGCATGACGGTCACCGCCTCCAAGGGCGAGTGGCTGCCGATCCGGCCGCGCACCGATATGGCACTGACGCTGGCGCTGATGCATGTCCTGATCAAGGAGGATCTCTATGACAGGGAATTCGTCGCCGGCGTCACCACCGGTTTCGAGGAACTCAAGGCCCACGTGAAACAGTACACGCCCGAGTGGGCAGAGAAAGAGACCGGTATCCCGGCCCGCACCATCGTCAGGATGGCGCGCGAAATGGCGGCGGCGGCACCCGCGGTGGTGGTCTACCCGGGTCGGCGCAGCTCCTGGTACACCAACGACGCCCAGTTCCGCCGCACCCTGCCGATGCTGATGGCGTTGCTCGGCGCCTTCGACACCCGCGGCGCCAGCTTCTTCAATGCCGGCAAGGTAAAGCCCGGCAGTTTCGACTGGGAGCTGGAACCGGTGGAGGTCCCGCCGCGCTTCGACGGCTTCGATGAAGAAAAATTTCCGCTGGCCCACCATGAAGACGGCGGCTACATCAACCTGCGCGACAGCATCCTGAACGGCACCGGCAAGTACCCGGTCAAGGGCTGGATGCTCTACAAACAGAACACGCTGGCCTCCGTCGCCGACAGCGCCAAGACTATGAGGATGATGGAGACTATGGATTTCATTTGCGCGATTGATATTCAGCCGTCGCAAACGGCCTGGATGGCCGACATCATCCTCCCCGAAACCCTCTACCTGGAACGCCTGGATCCGCTGTGGACACCGTCGGGCACCACCCAATACGTCGGCATCCGCCAGCCCGTGGTGAAACCGCAGGGCGAGGCCAGGACCCTGCTGGAAATCCTCCAGGGCCTCGGGGCCGCACTCGACAAGCGGCGCGAGTTCGAGACGCCATTCAGTGAAGTATTCAACTTCACCATGGAAGACTATGTCGATGCCCAGCTGAAAAAGCTGCCCGTCGACCGCGCCACCCTGGCGAAGGAAGGCCTTTGGATTCCGCCGGGACAGGGACTGGAGCTCGGCGCATACCGCAGCGGCAGCAAGCAGTTCAAGACACCCTCGGGCAAGATCGAGTTCGTGTCGGAACGCTTTCGCCGCAACGGCTACGACCCGCTGCCGGTCTACGAGCCGGTTATCGAGGAACCGGGCAGGCAACGCCTGGTGACCGGCCGCTACGCCTGGTTCACCCACGCCTCTAACCAGAACAACATCTGGCTGAATGCCCTGCACCCGGAAAACGAGGTCTGGATCAATCCCGACCTGGCAAAAGAGAAGAAGATCGAGGACGGCGAATATGTGAAGGTGCGCAGCCCGGTGGGCGAGATACGCATCATGGCCTATGTGACGCCCCGCATCCGCAAAGATACGGTGTTCATCACCCATGGCTTCGGCACCAACTCGACCGGTCAGACCACCCTCTACGGCAAGGGTGGTGCCGACCAGGTACTGATGCAAGACCGCGCGGATACGATCTCCAACAACCAGGCGCTGCACGAGACCTTCGTCGAGATCGTGATGCTGTAACACAGTGAGGATACGGCGATGACCCACCCTACAAGCAAACTGAGACCGCAGCGCCGGGAGTTCCTGAAAGGCCTGGGCGCCGCATCCGCCGCCGTAGCCGGGGCGACCACGCTGCCGGGCAAGGCACTGGCGACAGTGTCCGAAAAGAAACCCCGTTACGGCATGCTGATCGACACCCGCCGGTGCGTCGGCTGCCACGCCTGCAGTGTGTCCTGCCGCGCCGAGAACAAGGTGCCCATGAAAAAACACCGCTCCTGGGTGGAATCCCTGGAGCGCGGGACGTTCCCGGACGTGACGCTGAACTTCGTGCCGCGGCTGTGCAACCAGTGCTCGGAGCCGCCGTGCGTGGCGATTTGCCCCGAGGAGAACGCGACCTATATCCGCGATGACGGCATCGTCGTGATAGACCCGGAAACCTGCGTCGGCTGCAAGCGCTGCGTGCGGGCCTGCCCCTACAATGCCCGCTTCATGAACCCCGATACGGGTGCTGCCGACAAGTGCGATTTCTGCATCGACCGCCTGACACAGGGTATGGAACCCGCCTGTGTGGCATCCTGTTTCAACAAGGCGCGCATCTTCGGCGACCTGAACGATCCAGACAGCGCCATCTCGCGCATGATTGCGACTAACACCGTGTCTGTGCTGCATCCCGATGAGGGCACCAAACCGAACGTGTTCTATATCGGTCTCGACGAAGTGGACGAAAACGACATCCGCCCACCGGAGCAATACCTGCGCATCACCACACAACGCAAACAGAATCTGAGGAGATAAGGACCATGCAAGGACCCCTCCGGTCGTCACCTTCCTGTTCATGGGCCGGTACTGGTCGGGTTGCAGCACAGCAGTCCGCAGCGCCGGTGCTGACCGCAGAACGGGAGGAGTAAATGACATGGACCAGGCAAGCGAACCGCGGGGGGCCTTCTCCAGACTGGTCTCCATCGGCTGGATGAGCGGACTGCGCGAGGACTACGAGCGGGTCTTCGTCACGAGCTGGTCGCCTTACCTGGGCGCCATCCTGCTGGTGATCGTCACCTCGGCACTGATGAGCAGCGGCCTGTTCTGGGGCGTCTACGGTGGCCTCAGGCTGTGGGGTGACTGGTTCAACAATTTCATCGGGCTGGGGCCGCTGATCGGCATCAAGCCGGAACTGCAAAACCCGCTGCTGCACCGCATCTCGCTGATGGACCTCACCCTGGTGATCGGCGCCTTCTGTGCCGCCCTGCTGGCCGGCCAGTTCCGCATCAACCGGCCACCGGCACTGGAGTTCATCACCGGCGCCCTCGGCGGCAGCCTGATGGGCATCGGCGCGTCACTGGCCGGTGGCTGCACCACCGGCGGCTTCTTTACCCCGCTGACCTTCGCCTCCCCGGCCGGCTGGGCCATGTGGGTGGGCCTGCTGGGCGGCGCCTTCCTGGGCCTCAAGGCCCTGCTGTGGGTGATGGAACATATCACCTGGGGGACCACGGCCCCGGGCGCGGCCTCCTCCTCCCCGCTGAAACGCTATTACCCGCTGTTCGGCCTGGCCGTGCTCCTGCTGATCGCCGGGTGGGCCACAAACTGGTTCACCTCGGCCGACCCGCGACTGGCAAGCCGCGGCATCATCATCGCCGCCGGCTTCGCCCTGGGCTTCATCCTGCACCGCTCGCGGTTCTGCTTTTCCAGGGTGTTCCGCGAACCCTTCATGACGGGTGAAGGCACCATGACCAAGGCCATGATCCTGGCACTGGCCCTGGGCATACCGGTCAGTTCAGTAATACTGCAACAGGCGACCATGGATCCCTATCTCGCCATCCCGGCGACCTTCTGGCTGGGCTCGGTGCTGGGCGGGCTGGTATTCGGCATCGGTATGGTTTTCGCCGGCGGCTGCGCCTCCGGTTCGCTGTGGCGCATGGGCGAGGGCCATCTCAAGCTCTGGGTCGCGGTGTTCTTCTTTGCCTGGACCGGCTCGGTATTCAGCGCCATCGTGAGACGCTGGAACCTGCTGACCCGCGAGATGTCACTCGACCTGGTGGAGGTCAGCAAGGTCGGCAAGCAGGTCTTTCTGCCTGATGTCTTCGGCGGATGGGGCTGGGCCTACCTGCTGAGCCTCGTCATCCTGGGCATCTGGTACCTGCTGGTACGCTACAACGAATCGACCAACAGGTTCACCGTCCTCTAGCTAACGGGGACAGGCACCTTTTTTGAACATAAAAGTGCCTGTCCCCGTTAGTGGCTCTGCCTGAGCAGGGTACGCAGGAACTGCGCCAGTGGCAGGTAGAAGGGATGCGTGCTGCGCTGCCCGAGTGCATCGATAAAGGCCTCCACCCAGCCGAGTTCCTCAAAAAAGGCCGCCAGGCCGTGGCGGATACGCTCCACGGAATCCTCGCGTTCACCGCACAGGGTCAGTTGCAACAGGTCGAACAGGTAGGCGACGAACTCCAGTTCCACGGCCAGGTGGTCGGGCGACTCGGTGGCCTTTTCGGCATTGAGCTCGAGCGCAAATTCGCGGTAGATCTTCTGCAGGCGCCGGTACACCGGGACCGGGTCAGGCCTGCCCTCCATGTAGAGATGGGCATTCAGGTGCAACGGCGCCTCATCCCGGCTGAGTTCAAACAGGGCGTTATATTCAGTCTCGAGCTGGCGGTGACTGTAATCATTCGCCAGCGTCTTCAGGCCCGCGGCCAGCGCCTTAAGTGCTTCCACCAGGGCCGGCGGGTCACCCAGCAGCGCCACATTGGATTCGGCCGCCTCGAGGTAGCGTCCATCGTTCAGCGCCCGGTAGAGGTCCTGGCCCGGGTAAGCAAAACCCATCGAGACCAGGTCAAAAAGCGCCGCCAGGGCCGCACTTTCATCTGCCGCATTGTGTCTTGCAGTCGTCATTGCATGGATAACCGGGTTTCCCGTGCCTATGGTATGCGAAAAGGGGGACATTCTGCTTTTTTCATCGGGTACGTTATAACCCTTATACTCACCGCAGAGACGCAGAGCCCGCAGAGAAAGCAACTCTCGGTAAAACAATTTTTAGCATAGGGTGCGCACTATTACACAAGATAGTACGGACTTTACTGGGCAAGAATTCATTTACTCCGATTTCTCGGCATCTCTGCGGTGATTCCTGTATTGCTCTTACCTTTGCGCCCTTTGCGTCTTTCGGCAATTGCTCCCTGCATTGCTCTACCTCCTGCCTCCCTGCAGTCGTGCGGTGAATGTCGAACCGGCTAGCTCCTCACCCCTCGACCTCAACCCAACAAAAACCCCGCCACAAGGGCGGGGGTTTTTGTTGGCTGGCGGACTAGGATTACTCCGGGCTTCCTGCCCTGCGCCCTGCGGGCCAGCGTCGCTACGCTCCACTGTTCAAAATCGCTCCCGGCGATTTTGTCGAACCTGGCTAGCTCCTCACCCCTCGACCTCAACCCAACAAAAACCCCGCCACAAGGGCGGGGGTTTTTGTTGGCTGGCGGACTAGGATTCGAACCTAGATTAGAGGAGTCAGAGTCCTCTGTCCTGCCGTTAGACGATCCGCCAAAAAGCGGGTGGCGATTAACGCTTGGAGAATTGCGGTGCGCGGCGCGCCTTGTGCAGGCCAACCTTCTTGCGCTCGACCTGGCGTGAATCGCGGGTCACGAAGCCGGCTCGGCGCATCGGTGAACGCAGCTCGCCATCGTATTCAATCAGGGCGCGGGTGATACCGTGACGGATGGCACCGGCCTGGCCGCTCATGCCGCCGCCCCTGACGGTGACCTTGATATCGAAGCTGGCGGCCATATCGGCCTTCTCCAGCGGCTGGCGCACGATCATGCGTGCCGTCTCACGGCCGAAGTACTGGTCCAGCGGACGGTCGTTGACCGTGATGCTGCCACTGCCCTTGCGCAGGAACACGCGCGCGGTAGAGGTCTTGCGGCGTCCGGTGCTGTAGTAGGTATCGCTCATGCTTGGGTTTTCCTGTTACTGACTGTGGGCCGGGACAAGTACTACGCCCGAATTAGAAATCCAGTGTCCTGGGTTGCTGGGCCGTGTGCTGGTGCTCCGGGCCGGCATAGACCTTGAGCTTGCGGTACATTGCACGCCCCAGGGAATTCTTCGGGAGCATACCCTTGACGGCCAGCTCGATCACCCGTCCGGGATTCTTCGCCTGCAGCTTCTCGAAACTGATGGATTTCAGGTTGCCGATGTAACCCGTGTGGTGGTGATACATCTTGTCGGTCGCCTTGCGGCCCGTGACTGCCACCTTGTCCGCATTGACGACAATAATATAGTCACCCGTATCCACATGCGGCGTATAAATCGGCTTGTGCTTGCCGCGCAAACGGCGCGCGATTTCGGATGCGAGTCGCCCAAGTGGCTTGTCCGAGGCATCAATCACATACCAGTCGTGATTGACCTCATTCGGTTTCGCGGAAAATGTCCCCATCAGACTGAACTCCAGACCCTGCCCATTCAAAAGAGCGGGGATGTTACAAAAGACGCCATAAACTTACAAGTCCGGCCTCGAAAACGCCGCACATGGCGGCACCAGTATAGCGAGAGGGCAGAACGCTCCAAGTGACCGTTCCTGTGAGCAAAAAAAAAGCGCGGTTGATGTAACCGCGCTTAATAAACCTCCTTGGGGGGAGGTGGAGGAGCACTGACCGACCAAGTAGATAGGGGGCAGGCCGATCAGTGTGTAAGTATTTTCTAATATACTTTTGCCGATGTCAAGCGTCGAGGAAGCTTACATGGAAAATTCGGAGGAAAATGTGTAACTTGTTGTTATAATTTATTAAATATATATATTATTGAATTTGTTTACAAAAAAAGCTGCACCGGGACGGTGCATGGGGACCGTGCCTAGATCTGCAGACGCTCGACCACGCGCCCCCTGACCAGGTGCTCCTCGATGATTTCATCGATATCTTCCTGATCGAGATAGGAATACCAGACCGCCTCCGGGTACACCACGATCACCGGGCCCTCCTCGCAGCGATCGAGGCAACCGGCGGTATTGATGCGCGCCCCGCCCTGGCCCGCGATACCCAGATCCTTGATGCGCCGCTTGGCGTAGTCGCGCATGCCCCGGGCATCGAAGCGCTGGCAACAGGCGCTGCCATCCTCGCGCAGGTTGGTGCAGAAAAACACGTGATAACGGTAATAGGACACAGGGCAACGATACTAGAACCGGGGCCCGGGTCACAACGGCAAACCACACCCCCCGGGCCGGAACGTGCTATCTTTTGCTGCATGGACGGGCGCAAAAACAGTACCGCTGACGATTGCATTGAACAGGTCGACCAGGCGGTCAGGACCCTGTTCGGCAAGCCGATCGGCTCGGGCCGGGACAACCCGGCCCAGACCATCCAGGACGCCGAACTCTCCGCCACCGAAAAGGCCGAAAGCCTGTGTCTGATGCGTGTCAACCACGCCGGCGAGGTCTGCGCCCAGGCGCTCTACCAGGGGCAGGCGCTGACCGCGCGGCGCAAAGAGGTACGCGAACAAATGGAACAGGCCGCCACCGAAGAAAATGACCACCTGGCCTGGTGTCGTCAGCGCATCGAGGAACTCGGCGGCCGCACCAGCCTGCTGAACCCGTTCTGGTACTCGGGTTCGCTGGTAATCGGCGCCATTACCGGCCTGCTGGGAGACAAGTGGAGTCTCGGCTTCCTGGCCGAGACCGAAGACCAGGTCGTCAAGCACCTCGACGGACACCTGCAACGCCTGCCCGGGGCCGACAATAAATCCCAGGCCATTCTGCAACAGATGAGGGCCGATGAGGCCAAGCACAAGGCCACTGCACTCCACTCCGGCGGGTCCGAACTGCCGGAACCGGCAAGACAGCTGATGACCCTTCTCTCCCGGGTCATGACCACCACGACCTACCGGCTGTAAATCCGGCTCAGTGCCTGCCACGGCGCATGTTGCGGCCGTAGAACATCTCCAGCATCTCGCGTTGTACCTTGGTGCGAATCTTGCGCTGCTCGGCCACGCTCAGCGCTTCCTTTCCGACCCCGAACAGGTAATCGTCCAGATCGATTTCCTTCAGCATCATCTTGGTGTGAAACAGGTTTTCCTGGTACACATTGACGTCGATCATCTGGTAGGCATCGCGGCTGTCGCGTGACAGGAAGTTCTGGATGGAATCGATCTTGTGGTCGATAAAGTGCTTCTTGCCGTGCACGTCACGGGTAAAACCGCGCACCCGGTAATCAACGATGACGATGTCAGATTCGAAACTGTGGATCAGGTAATTCAGGGCCTTCAGCGGAGATACCCGGCCACAGGTCGAGACATCGATATCCGCGCGGAAGGTACTGATGCCGTGGTCCGGGTGGCTCTCGGGATAGGTGTGCACGGTGATATGGCTCTTGTCGAGGTGCGCGACCACCGCCTCCGGCAGAGGGCCGGGGGCCTCGGTATTCGACAGCTGTCCGGCACCGGCCGGCTCCTCGGAAATCAGCATGGTGACGCTGGCCCCCTGGGGATCGTAGTCCTGGCGCGCCACGTTGAGGATAGTGGCGCCGATGATCTCGGCCACGTCGGTGAGTATCCCGGTCAGGCGTTCGGCGTTATAGGCATCATCGATGTATTCGATGTACTCGTGTCGATGCGACTGCGACTCGGCATAGCAGATGTCATAGATATTGAAACTGAGGGTCTTGGTGAGATTGTTAAACCCGTGCAGTTTGAGCTTGTGCATTGCCACGACTCCAAACCACCGCCAGCGAATCAGATCGGAGTTCCGGTGGCCCCGGTCAAAGGGATAATGACAGCCCCCCCCGCGGGGAAGCCGGAGAATGCCGCGGAGTGTACACAGGAATACGCACCCGCCAAAGCGATATTGACCACTCTCGACAGTCAAGGAGACGGACGTGGGGCTAACCGGATTCCACTGCCGCAGCAACGATTTCGTAATCGTGGCTGATCTTCACGGCCTTGCTCAGCATAATCGAGGCAGAACAATACTTTTCAGCGGACAGCTCGACGGCGCGCGCGACCTGTTTCCCGGACAGGCCATCCCCGCTGACGATAAAATGCACATGAATATGGGTGAATACCCTGGGGGGCTGCTCGGCACGCTCGGCCTCCAGCTCCACCACGCAGTCGGTTACCGGCTGGCGCGCCCGCTTGAGGATGTGGATCACATCGAAGGCGGTACAGCCACCCATGCCGATCAGGAGCATTTCCATCGGCCGGATCCCGAGATCACGGCCGCCGCTTTCCGGCGGCCCGTCCATGACGACGGCATGGCCACTGCCCGACTCACCGACGAAACTGACCCCCTCAATCCACTTGATACGCGCTTTCATGATGAAGACATTTTCCTGAAAAATGTGAAGCCTATCACAGTTCTTTTGATGTCATGACCCCGTCCTCAAGTGCCGGGAGCGGGCGCCGATACAGGGTGTATGCATGCCTTATCCAAACCAGCCAACCTGGAAGACAGGCACCTCCCGGCGACGGTAAACCCCTGCGTGGGCCGTTTCCTGGAGCACTGCCACCGGCGTACCTATCCGCCCAAGTGCGCCATTATCCATGCCGGTGACCAGCCCGATGTGCTGTACTACATCATCAGCGGTTCGGTCACCGTCCTGATGGAGGACGAGAGCGGACACGAGATCGTCCTGGCCTACATCAATTCCGGCGGCTTCTTCGGGGAAATGGGGCTGTTCGGGGAACATCCCAACCGCAGCGCCTGGATACGCACGCGCAGCGAATGCCTGGTGGCCGAGATCAGTTACAACCGGTTCCGCGCCCTGGCAAAGGAAGACCCGGACATCCTGCTGGAACTGACTGCACAGCTGGCCACGCGCCTGCGCCAGACCAGCCGCAAGGTCAGCAACCTCGCCTTCCTGGATGTAACCGGCCGGATTGCCCATACCCTGCTTGAATTGTGCAAGGAACCGGATGCCATGACCCACCCGGACGGCATGCAGATCAAGATCACCCGCCAGGAACTTGGCCGGATCGTGGGATGCTCGCGCGAGATGGCCGGACGGGTCCTGAAGGCACTGGCCGAGGAAGGTCATATCTCGGTCAAGGGAAAGACCATCGTCGTCTTCGGCACCCGCTGACAGGCGCCACCCTGGCGCAACCAGCGCTAGGCAAACAGTTCCGCCAGTTTCTCGCCCGGATCACTGGCCTTCATGAAGGCCTCCCCCACCAGAAAAGTATGCACGCCATGGGAGCGCATCAGCGCGACATCCTCACGGGTATGTATGCCGCTTTCGGTCACCACGATACGATCATCGGGTATCTGCTCCAGCAGCTCCAGCGTAACCTCCAGACGGGTCTCGAAGCTGCGCAGGTTACGGTTATTGATGCCGATCAGGGGTGCGTCCGTCTTCAATGCGCGCGCCAGTTCGGCCCGGTCATGCACCTCGACCAGCACGTCCATGCCCAGGTCCCCGGCCAGGGCGAGCAGTTCTCCAAGCATGGCGTCATCCAGCGCCGCCACAATCAGCAGGATGCAGTCGGCCCCGATGGCGCGCGCCTCGTGGACCTGGTAGGGATCAATGATGAAATCCTTGCGCAACACCGGCAGGCTGCAGGCCGCGCGCGCCTGCCGCAGGAAGACATCTGAACCCTTGAAGAAATCGACATCCGTCAGCACCGACAGGCAGGCGGCCCCGCCATGCTCATAGCTGGCGGCGATCTGCACCGGATCGAAGTCCGCGCGCAGGATGCCGCGGCTCGGTGATGCCTGCTTCACCTCGGCGATCACCGCCGGCCGGCCGGCCTCCAGCCTGCCTTTCAGCGCCGCCAGGAAATCGCGCACCGGGTCCGCCGCCGCGACCTGTTGACCCAGTTCTTCCAGGCCGAGGCTGCGCTTGCGCGTGGCGATCTCCTCGAGCTTGCGGGCCAGGATCTTCCTGAGGATGTCCGGGGTATCGTTCATGCCCCGCTCAGTCGGCATTGGTGACCCGGATCAGCGCCTCCAGTGCCTCCTTCGCCTGGCCGCCTTGCAGGACCTCGCCAGCGCGTGCCACGCCGTCGGCGAGCGAAGCCGCCAGCCCCGCCGCATAGATCGCAGCACCGGCGTTGAGCATGACGATATCGCGGGCCGGGCCGGTCTGGTTGTCGAGAACATTGCCTATCATCGCCAGGCTCTGCTGCGCATCCTCCACCGCCAGCGAGGCGACATCGGCGCGCTGCAGACCGAAATCCTCCGGTGCCACGGTATAGACCGAGATCTCCCCGTCCTTCAGCTCGGCCACGTGCGTGGGCGCGCCGATACTGATCTCGTCCAGCCCGTCCTCGGCATGCACCACCAGCACATGCTCGCTGCCGAGCTGCCTGAGGACCTGTGCCAGCGGTTCCACCCAGTCGTCACTGAACACGCCCAGCACCTGGTTCGGGGCGCTGGCCGGGTTGGTCAGCGGGCCGAGCAGGTTGAACACGGTACGTATGCCCATCTCCTTGCGCGGACCGATGGCGTGCTTCATGGCACTGTGGTGCTGCGGCGCGAACAGGAAACCGACCCCGACCTGCCCGATGCAGGCAGCCACCTGCTGCGGGCTCAAATCGAGACGTACCCCGGCAGCCTCGAGGACATCGGCGCTGCCCGAACTGCTCGACACCGAACGGTTGCCGTGCTTGGCTACCCGGGCGCCGGCCGCGGCCGCGACCAGGGCGCCGGCCGTCGAGATATTGAAGGTGCTGGCACCGTCGCCACCGGTCCCGCAGGTATCCACCAGGTGGGGGCCGGAGACTTCGACCCGGGTTGCGAGTTCACGCATTACCCGCGCCGCCGCGGCAATCTCGTCCACGCTTTCGCCCTTCATGCGCAGGCCGACAAGAAAGCCGCCGATCTGCGCGGGTGTCGCCTGCCCGGTCATGATCAGCCGCATAACGGCCTCCATTTCGGAGCTATCGAGATCGCGTCGCTCGGTAACGGCACGAATGGCAGTCTGCATGTCCATGAAGGTCTCCCCCTATGAGTCGGGGCCGTCAGGCCCGGATATCCAGAAAATTACGCAGCAGGTCATGACCACAAGCGGTCAGTATCGACTCCGGGTGAAACTGCACACCCTCCACCGGCAGTTCCCGGTGACGCACACCCATGATCTCGTCCAGTTCGCCCTGCGCATCCACGGTCCAGGCCGTGGCCTCCAGGCAGTCGGGCAGGGAATCGGGCTCGATCACGAGCGAGTGGTAGCGCGTCGCCTCGAACGGCTGCGGCAGACCCCGGAAGACACCCCGGTCATTGTGCTGGATCATGGATGTCTTGCCGTGCATGATCTCGCGCGCGTGCCCGATGCGACCGCCGAAGGCCTGGCCGATACTCTGGTGCCCGAGGCAGACCCCGAGTATGGGCAGGCGGCCGGCGAAGCGCCTGATGGTGTCGACCGAGACCCCGGCCTCGTTCGGTGTGCACGGCCCCGGTGAAATGACAATACGTTCCGGTGCCAGGGCCTCGATTTCATCCAGGGTGATCTTGTCATTGCGGAACACGCGCACGTCGGCACCCAGCTCGCCCAGGTACTGGACCAGGTTGTAGGTAAACGAATCGTAGTTATCGATCATCAACAGCATGATGACCCCCGTTCAGGACAAGCGCATCGACTAGTCATTTGCAGCACCCTTCAGTCCCCGGCAGGCCATGGCAACCGCGCGAAAGATGGCGCGCCCCTTGTTCATGGTCTCATCCCATTCGTTGCGCGGCACCGAGTCCGCCACGATGCCGGCCCCGGCCTGGATGTGCAGGGTACCGTCCTTGATAACCGCGGTGCGGATGGCAATGGCGGTGTCCATGTTGCCGGACCAGGACAGGTAGCCGACAGCGCCGGCGTAGACCCCGCGTTTCACCGGCTCCAGCTCGTCGATGATCTCCATGGCGCGAATCTTGGGGGCGCCGCTGACGGTACCGGCCGGGAAGGTGGCGCGCAGCACGTCGATTGCGCTCATGCCGGCGCGTTTACGGCCGGTCACGTTGGAGACGATGTGCATGACGTGCGAATAGCGCTCGACGACCATCTTTTCGGTCAGCCTGACACTGCCGATCTCGCTCACCCGGCCGGCGTCGTTGCGACCCAGGTCGATCAGCATCAGGTGCTCGGCCAGCTCCTTTGGATCAGCCAGCAGGTCAGCCTCCAGCCGCTGGTCCTCGGCCTCATCGCGCCCGCGCGGACGGGTACCGGCGATCGGCCGGACCGTGACCACTTCATCCTCCAGGTGCACCAGGATTTCCGGTGATGAGCCGACGATCTGGAAATCACCGAGATCCAGAAAATACATGTACGGCGAGGGATTGAGGCTGCGCAGGGCGCGGTACAGGTCGAGCGGCGGCGCCGGATAGGGGATCGACATGCGCTGCGACAGCACCACCTGCATGGCATCGCCCTCGACGATGTAGTCCTTGATGCGGCCGACGGCGGACTCGAATCCCTCGCGGGTAAAACCGGATACGAAATCGGATTCCTCAACGGCATGACCAACGCCGCCGCCGTTGTAGGCAGTGGCCGCGGTACGCAGGCCTTCCGCCAGTGCGTCGAGCCGCGCCTGCCCCCGTTCCAGGGCAGCATCAGCCGCCGGATCGACATGCACGATCAGCATTAACGTACCGGCCAGGTTGTCGAATACCAGCAACTCGTCGGACACCATCAGCAGGATGTCCGGACAACCGATCAGGTCGGGCTGGTCGAATTCCTCCAGCCGGGGCTCGATGTAACGCACCGTGTCATAGCCGAAATAGCCGACCAGGCCGCCGGTGAAGCGCGGCAGATTGGGTAGCTCGGGGGCACGAAAGCGTGACTGGTAGTCTTCAAGCCAGGCCAGCGGGTCGTCGCTGGTGGCCGACTCCACGACCTCGTCATTGCGCAGCAGGCTGACCTCGTTGCCGCTGATGCGCAACACCGTCTCGCAGGGCAGACCGATGATGGAATAACGCCCCCACTTCTCTCCGCCATGCACGGATTCGAGCAAATAGGAGTAAGGTCCCTTGGCCAGCTTGAGATAGGTGCTCAGGGGCGTATCGAGATCCGCAAGGATCTCGCGCATTACCGGTATGCGGTTATAGCCCTCGCGGGCCAGCGATTCGAATTGTTCAGGTGTCATTGCACTCACCTTTGAGAATACCTTTGGGTACGGAACCGTCGATCAGCAAGCAAGCGGCGCCACGCCATCGGCTGCTGACAGGTTCCCGTACCAGGTAGTGCTCTCCAGTGAACTGCATAATCGCTCAGGCCGCCTTTTCCAGCAGGGGCAGGATCTCCGTCATCCCGTCAATGACGGCATCAGGCCGGGCATCACGAATATCCACGCCATGGTTGTAACCATAACTCATGCAGATGATGCTGAAACCGGCTGCGCGTGCGGCCCGGACATCGCTGACCGAATCGCCGATCATGAGTGATGCCTCGGGGGGGCAGCCGAAAAACGCCGCGGCATGCAGCAACGGCGCGGGATCGGGTTTCTTTTGCGGCAGGGTATCGCCGCTGATGACGATGGAGAAGTCAGCGTACAAGCCCAGGTCCTTCAACAGCGGCTCGGTGAACTGTGCCGCCTTGTTGGTCACGCAGCCCAGGGGGTAGCCGGCGGCCTTGAGCATGTCCACGCCCTCCCGGACACCGGGATAAAGACAGGAGCGCTTCGAGGTATTCTCCGCATACAGCTCGAGGAACACGGGGTAGGCACGCTCGAAATCGGCCGCCTCCGGTTCACCGTCGAGGCTGCCAGTCAGTGCACGCCGCACCAGGCGTTCCACGCCGTTGCCGACCCAGTTGCGCACCTCGGTCTCGCCCCGGGGCGCACGCCCGAGTTCCGCCATCATGGCATCAACACAGAAGGCCAGATCCGGTACGCTGTCGACCAGCGTGCCGTCCACGTCGATAAGGATCATTTCCGGTTTTTTCATAGCCATTCACTACCGCAGCGCCGTCGCCGCCCGCGCCCGACTAGCCAACGGCCCTGGCGATTTCGCTACGCATGGCATCGATGGTCGCCTTGTAATCACCGGTTCCGAAGATGGCGGAACCGGCCACGAAGGTATCGGCACCGGCCGCTGCAATTTCACCGATATTGTCGACCTTCACACCGCCGTCGATTTCCAGACGCACATCATGGCCACTGGCATCGATCAGCTTGCGCGCCTCGCGCAGCTTGACCAGCGCCTCGGGAATAAAACTCTGCCCACCGAATCCCGGGTTCACCGACATCAGCAGTACCATGTCCACCTTGTCCATCACATGCTTCAGGTAATCCAGCGGTGTGCCCGGGTTGAATACCAGACCCGACTTGCAGCCGTTGTCGCGCACCAGCTGCAGGGAACGATCGATGTGTTCACTGGCCTCGGGATGGAAGGTGATATAGGTCGCACCGGCCTTGGCGAAATCCGGAATGATGCGGTCAACCGGTTTTACCATCAGGTGCACATCGATATCCGCCGTCACCCCGTGATTGCGCAGGGCCTCGCACACCAGCGGGCCGATTGTCAGGTTCGGCACGTAGTGATTATCCATGACATCGAAGTGCACGATGTCGGCACCGGCATTCAGTACATTGGTGACTTCCTCTCCGAGGCGGGCAAAATCCGCCGACAGGATGGAAGGCGCGATCTTGTAATCGGCCATGTTATTGTCCTCGCTTGAAATTCAAATGGATGCGTTTGAAAAAAGAAACGCGAACTTTACCCTAACAGGACAGGATTTTCAGCTAATAAGCACCCCGGCTCCGCGCAGCGGGCATGTGCGGCCCTGGCCCGCGACATGGCCTGCACACTCCGGCAGGGGGTAAATCAATGCCTTGATTCTTAAGAATTAACCTCGTCGTCCAGGCCAGGGTATCCCAACCCGGGCATCAAGGCCTGCCACCCGGCCGGTATGCGGCGCGGATGCCGCCAGGCGCCAGGCCGGCTGTCTGCCTGTGACTGCACCCGCCTGATGTTTCTATTTTTGATGCAGGGGTTTAGATAGTTTTCCGGGAAATGCCCGCAACCGGCCGGTTGCAATATCAACGGCAACGGCGCGCTTCCTGCGTGTAATTAGCAGCGATCAGGCGGCTGCCGGGCCCGGTTTTTTTTCAGCTTGCCATCAGGGTCGGCAAGCTCTATAAATAGGCTGAACAATACGAAAACTGGCCTGTACCAATCACTGCAGCGTGCATACAGGCATTCAGCCAGGGGCAACGAGACATGGTGAACGAATTCAAACCGCGTATCGGTGACTGGTACCAGAATATCGGTCGCGACAATTTCGAAATCGTGGCGCTGGACGAAGAAGAAGCGACCATGGAAATCCAGTACTTCGACGGGGCCGTCGAGGAAATCGACTTCGATTCCTGGCGTGAAATGGAGATCCAGCCGATCGAGCCACCCGAAGACTGGTCGGGTTCACTGGATATCGAACGCGAGGATTACGGTGTCGACCTCGAGCTGAATGCGCCCAATGACCACATCAACCCGCTCGACGATCTGGAATGAGCCTCGAAGCGGGTTCCCTGCCCGACGCCTGCCTGCCCTCCAAGCACCTGAAACAGAAGGCGATTAATAAAACAAACTGGCGCTTCCTCAACCCCCGCGCCGGTCTGCCGATACCCTTCTTGAGCCCACAGCGGCAGGAGAAGTTCCATGATCATCGTTTACGATATGGCAAGCGGTAACATCCGGTCTGAAGGGGTACAGGCAGACGACAGCACCGATCGGGATGCCCCCGTACCTGCAACTGCGTTACAGCTGGCGCAGACCATCGAATGCGACAACACCCGGGACGCCGCATCGGTTCACATCATCCACGCCCTCCTCGAGCGGGACTGAAACAGCTACTCACCGATTCGCAGTAACAAGCCGCGGCGCCGGGCGCTGTTGAATGCCTTGAGGAACGCCCCGGCGCCTGCCATCAGCAGCAAACCGTTCAGCAACACAGCCTGCATCATGTGATCGACCCTGAACACCTGGTCGAACATCACGGCGCGCATGCCTTCGAAGACATGGCTTGACGGCAGTGCCCAGGCCACCGCCTGCAACCAGTCCGGCAGCACCGCGATCGGATAGTAAATCCCGCTCAGCGGCGCAATGGCAAAGATCGACACCCAGGCAAAACTTTCCGCGCCCAGGCCGTAACGCAGCACCAGCCCCGACACCAGCAGGCCGATGGCCCAACCCATCACCAGCAGGTTGGCGAAGAACCCCAGCAAGGGCAGGCCCAGCCCGAAGATCGAGTAATCGAACAGCGGGATCGCCAGCAGGGCGGCCCCGCCGACCCCGATCAGGGTGCGGATCAGACTGATCAGCAGCAATGCGCCGACCAGTTCCCAGGGCCGCAGCGGACTGGCGAACAGGTGGCCGAGATTCCTCGAATACATCTCCTCGAAGAAGGCCAGCGATACCCCCAGGTGGCCCCGGAACATCACGTCCCATAACAACACGGCGGCCAGCAGCACCCCGGAGGCCTGCATCAGCCAGGTACTGTTGGTGACGAAGAACTCGCTGATGAATCCCCACAGGATCAGCTGCACGGCCGGCCAGTAGAACAGCTCGAGGATGCGCGGCCAGGAACCCCGTACCAGGTAGATATAACGCAGCACCATGGTATTGATGCGCCGCAGTGAGCTCATGTCGGCCCCCGCTCGGGCGCACGCGCCACGTCGATGAAGACCTCTTCCAGGGTCTTCCGGCCATAACGCGCGAGCAGGGCCGCGGGCGAACCCCGGTCGACGATTTCGCCGCGGCGCAGGACAATCACATCGTCACACATTCGCTCCACTTCCAGCATGTTGTGGGAGGCCATCAGCAGGCTCGCCCCGCTCTGCCGCTGATAATCCCTGAGGAAACGGCGAATGGTATCCGCCGTATCGGGATCCAGGGAGGCCGTCGGTTCGTCCAGCAGCAGCAACTCCGGCCGGTTGAGCAGCGACTTGGCCAGCGCCACCCGGGTGCGCTGCCCGGCCGACAGGGTCCCGTAGGGGCGCCCCATGAAGGCCCCGAGCTCCAGCTGGTCCTCGAGCTCACCCAGCCGCTGGCCGGTCTTCCTGACCCCGTAGAGGCGCGCATAGACGGTGAGATTCTCGCGCACCGTGAGGCGTTGCGGCAGGTCCACGTAGGGTGAGGAGAAGTTGATCCGTTCGAGCACCCGGTAGCGCTGCCGCAGCATGTCCGTACCCAGCAGGGAAATCTGTCCGGAGGTCGGCAGCAGCAGGCCCAGCAGCATGGACAGCAGGGTGGTCTTGCCGGCACCATTACCGCCCAGCAAGGCGCACACCGCACCGCGTTCGACACTGAAACTGACGTGATCGACTGCCAGCACATCTTCAAAGCGCTTGCTGACATCCACCACCTCGATCACCGAATCACTCATGGCCTATGCCATCAACCAACCTGTGCTGCGCCGTCATCCGGCCGGGGCCGGATGACGATGTCGCCGTTTTCAACACGCACAGGCACGGCCGTGAGGCGGTCACCCGAACAGGGGCCCGCTACGCACAAACCGTCCCGAATGCGGAACAGGGCGGCGTGGGTGGCACACTGAATGTGGTCCTGTTCGAGATTGAGGAACTGGTCCGGCACCCAGTCCAGCGGGCCACCGGTGTGCGGACACTGATTGAGATAGGCGTAGACCCGGTCCCCCTGGCGCACGACGAAGACCTCACCGGGACCATCGGGAAGCACCAGGCTCATTGCCCGGCTGCCGGGGTCTGCCAGTTCATCGAACCGGCAAAGAACGAATACTGCCGCTGCTGTCAGATCCATGGTTCAGGAGCCGGCCCGGGCCAGGCCGGCGAAACCGGTCTGGCCGCACTTCTTCCCAGCCAGAGCACAGGCCTGCCGGAGCAGGGATGCCGTGTCGAGGCCGGCCAGGCAGCCGTGGATCACCGCGGCATTGAAGGTATCCCCGGCGCCCAGGGTGTCGATGACACGGGAGGGGGCCAGTGCCGGCTGGCGGCAGACCTGACCCCGCCGGTCCAGGCCAGCGGCACCCTGCCCGCCCCAGGTGCAGTACAGGTCCGCCTGCGGGCTGGAATCGCGCACGCCGTGCAGCAGGTCTTCCGGGGCATTGTAACCGTGATGGCGGGCGTATTCGCGGGAAAACAGCAACACGTCGGCAAGGCCGAACAGGGCCTCTATGCCCTGGCGGGGCTTTTCAATTTCCAGCGAGCGCGGCAGGGACGGAAACCGGGTACGCGACCAGCGCAACATCGGCTCCAGCTGTTCAATATTGCGGCCCTCGAAATGCAGCCAGTCACAGGAGCCCAGATCAAGCGACTCGAAATCGGCGCAGCTATATTCCGGCAGGTTCCGGTAATGCACGATGGTGCGGGAACCACTGGCGGTATTCAGGAGGATGGTTGATACCGGCATGCTGCCGTTATCGAGCAGGCGGCAGGCAGCGGTGTCGATACCGTTGGATTCGAGGTCGTCGCGGACGAGGCGGCCTTCCGCCGTATCGGCCAGCACACCCGCCCAGCGGCAGCTGTGTTCCAGCTGACTCAGGACGACCAGGGTATTCGCGACATTGCCGCCACGGCTGACGGTCCTGCTGGAGCAGCGGACCTCATCATTCTCCCGGGGGTAGCCATCCAGGGCATGAATAATATCCAGCGTTGCATTGCCGATGCCGAGAATCTGCGCCATGCCCGCAGACTACGGCGCTGCACGCCGTTGTCAACCGGGGGGGATTATTTCAGACGCACCACGCGGAAGCCCAGGTTGTCGATGCGGGTGTCCTGGTCATAGTGGCTGCGCTTGTTGCTGCGCAGACTTTCGATCGGGCTGGAGTAGCTCCCGCCACGGACCACGCGCTGGGTGCACCCCGCCCTTTGCCGGGCGCTGCCATCCGCCGCGGCCCCCTGGTAACTCGGGTGATAGCAGTCCTCGGTCCACTCCTGCACATTACCGGCGGTATCGTGCAGGCCCAGGCTGTTGGCCGCAAAACTCCCCACGGGGGCCGAGCTGTTGCCATCCCACTCGCTGCCGCAATTGAAACAGTTGGCCGGGGTTTTATTGGCTTCCGCATCCCACCAGTAGTCGGCCGTGGTACCCGCACGCGCCGCATATTCCCATTCCGCCTCGGTCGGCAGCCGGTACTGATACCCGGTCTGCTTTGACAACCAGCGGGTGTACGCGCGCGCATCCTTCCAGGTGACGTTGATGACCGGACGGTCATCCCGGCCCCACTTTTCATCGTGGGGAAGACGGCGACCGGTGGCCCGTGCAAAGCGGTCATACTCGGCGAAACTTACCTCGTACTTGCTGATCGAAAACGGGGCCAGATCGACCGGGTGCCGCGGTCGTTCCTCGAAGTTCAGCGAATTTCCTTCACTGCCCATCATATAACTGCCGGCAGCCAGCTCCAGCATCAACGGCCCGCGTCCCTCACCGTTAAGCGCATCCCTGAACGAGCGTTTGGCCCCGGGCAGGTCGGGCGCTGGCGGTGTCTGCGACGGGGTCTCGACCACGGGGCTGCTGGCAGCAGGTCCCGCCTCGACGGGCGCAGACAGGTCTGCGTGGATTTCCCCGTCGGCCAGATCGTCCCCCGGCTTTGCGGCAAAATCCAGCCATTGCGGCAGACGGATTTCTTCCCAGGCCGAGCGGGCCCTGTCCATGTTCGCCAAATCGAGGAACTTCGCCATCGGATTTTCCACGCTCAGCATGAGCCAGATCACCAGGCCGGTAATGCCGACCGATCCGAGCCCGACCACGGCACCCAACCAGCGGCGCTTGCCTTCACCGTCGTCATCGACCACATACTTGAAACCCGCCTTGCCTGTGCTTTCAGCCGGGGCCTGCTTGCTGGCGGCGATCAGCTTGCCACCCCTATCCGGTATCCGGGCAGGACCTTCCCCCTCCCCCGGACCGGTTTTATCCAGCTTGCCACCCCCATCCGGTGTCCGGGCAGGACCTTTCCCCTCCACCAGACCGGCTTCATCCAGCTTGCTCACCAGCAGGTCCCGGTGTTCGCTGACCCGTTCCAGCTCGGCCTCGGCCTCGGTGCGCAGGCGAATGGCGATCTCGATATTCATCCTGGCATCCTCGAGCTCCTCACGCAGCTTGGCCACATCCGGATCCCCATCGACCTCTTCCTGGCCCGCTGATTCAGGACCCTCCGAGGCCTTCTTACGCATCCCGTCGAGCTGCCTTTCCAGCGCCTCCCGGCCGCTCACCGCCTTGTCACGTTCCTCCTCCAGCTGCTTCAACTGTGTCTTGAGGCCGACAATCTCGGCCTTTGCCTGGGCCCGCTGCTCCCTGGCCACGGTCAGGTCGGCGTCACTGCGCTTCTGTACCTGTGCCAGGGTCGCGGCCGCCTCCTCGCGCAGCCTGTCGAGTTCGGCCTGCACGGCGGCCGCCTGCTCACCGGATTGACCCTGCTGCTCCAGCTCTTGCTGGAGTCGTGCCCGCTCTTCCCGGCGCGCCTCTTCCCTGGCCTGCTCCACGATGTCCGTTTGACTGGAAAGGACGCCTTCATGCTTGCCGGCCACCTCTGTGAGTTGCTGCTTGAGCTCCTTCTGGCGCGCCGCCATTTCAGCACGTTCCTCGGAACGTGCACGGCGTTCCTCGGCCAGTTCATTTCTCAGACGCTGGTCATTTTCCTGGGCCTCGTCATGCGCCAGCTGCAGGGCCTCGGCCGACTGCTCCAGCTGCTTGCCGAGACGCTCAATCTGTCCCTGCATCTCCCGTTCCAGATCCTTGCTGCCGTCCAGCTCCGCACGCACTGCCTGGAACTCCGCCTGGCGCTCCTGCTCCGTTCCCTGCACCTGTGCTTCATGTTGCAGCAAGGTCTGCCGGCTTTCCTCGGCTTGCTGTTGCGCCGCCTGCAACTGTTCCCGGTGCTCGTTGACGGTCTGTTCCTTGTGGGCCAGTTCTGCCTGCAGGGCCTCTGCCCGGGCCTGCTGTTCTTGCGCTCTCTGTGCTGCCTGATCGACACGTGACTGCTCTTCGGCCAGGCGCTCAGTCAGTGACTTGACCTCTTCATCCTTATGGCCCAACTCTTCCTGCAGAGCCTCTGCCCGGGTCTGCTGTTCTTCCGCTCTCTGTGCTGCCTGATCGACACGTGACTGCTCTTCGGCCAGGCGATCAATCAGTGACTGGACCTCTTCATCGGCCGTATTCCTCAACGAGGTGACGGTTTCATTCAGCCGGTCTATTTCCTGTTGGCGTCCACTCAAATCCTGTTCAGCGGTGGACAGCCTGCGCTCCAGATCATCGCGCTCCGCAAGCACCACCTCCCCTTCGCTCGCCAGCCGCTGCCGCTCCTGCTGCAGCTCGTCATGCTGGTGCTGCTGCTGTTCAAGCCGGGCCCCGGTTTCATCCTTATATTCCTGCAGTGCAGTTTCCAGGCTCTGCCGCTCCCTGTCGGCGGCTTCCCGTGCCTGTTCCAGCTGATTGTCAAGCTCGGCAAGCTGCTGCTCGTAGGCTGTACCCTGATCTTCGAAGGCATTGCCCTGCGACTCCAGCTCCTGCTGCAGGCTTTGCAGCCGATCGTGCATGGTCTGCTTCTCGGCATCCAGACCCTGAGTATGTTCAGCCAAGCCCTGATGCTGTTCCCGCAGGTGCTGATTTTCACCCTGCAGGGACTCGTTCTCCTGCTGCAGCTGCTGCACCCGTGCCTGGGTGGTGTCAGTCTCTGACCGGCTTGCCTCGAGCTGCTGCCGGGTCTCCTGGTGTTCCTGTTGCAGGGCCTCGACCCGGTCCTCCAGTTCCTGGCGGCCGGCATTGCCACGATCGAGCTCTTCTGTCAGCTGCTGCACCCGTGCCTGGGTGGCATCAGTTTCTGAGCGGCTTGCCTCGAGCTGCTGCCGAGTCTCCAGGTGCTCCTGTTGCAGTGCCTCGATCCGGTTCTCCAGTTCCTGGCGGCCGGCATTGCCACGATCGAGCTCTTCTGTCAGCTGCCGATTGCGTTCCTGCAGTTCCTCAAGCCCGGCGTCATTCTGACTATGCAGTTGCTTCAGCTGCTGCTGCAATTCATCGGCCCTGAGCAACTCGTCGGCAAGCCTTCCACCGAGCTCACCATTCTCCTGCTGCACCTCCACGAGCTGATGCTTTAACTGCTCCAGCTCCGCACTGTGTGCATCTGCGGTCTGCTTCTCCCGCTGCAGTTCTTCAATCTCCTGCTGCAAGCCCTGGCTGAGCCGTTCGGACTGTTCCAGTTCGGCCCGCAGCGTTTCCACCAGCTGCCGCTCCCGGGGCCGGGTTTCTGATTCAGCCTGGAATCGGCTGATTCGTTCCTGCGCATCCTGCAGCTCGGCCTGCAGGGCCTCCATCTGCCGGGCGGCGGCGACGGACTGCTCCTGCAGCGCCTGCACCTCACCGCTGTCCCGCCTGGACTGCGCCAGTTCGGTACGGAGTCTATCCACCAGTTTCCCCTGTTCCTGGAGTTGGGCTGTGGATTCTGCAGATATCTGGCCTAGCTGGTCGTTGGCAGCCTGAAGCTCGATCTGCAGGGCCTCGGCGTGTTGCGCATACTGGATGGACTCGCTCTCGAGGTGTTTGACCTGCAATTCCAGAGACCGTTGCTCGGATCTTGTCCGCTCCTGCAGTTGCTGCTCCTCATTAACGGTTTTACCGACCTCGTCCTGGAGTACCTGAACGAGCTCTTTTGATTCCTCGAGTTCAAGCTGCAGCCGCTTTAGCTGCACCTGATAGTCTTTTTTCAGAACGGCATTCTGTTCCTGCAGCAGCTGTTTCTCTTCCTCCGCGGACTGCAGCTGTAATTGTCGCCTGAATGAAGATTCATCATCCTGCCTTTGGTCCTTTACCTGCTGGCACAACGCTTCATTCTCCCTGCGCAGCGCCTCGATCCCGGACGACTGGCCGTCATCAGCAAGGCTCCAGTCCTGGTCCGGACTGATCATCTCTGCCTGCTGCAGCTCGGAGACTGTTGTAGCGGGCATCAGGCCAGCCGCATTGACCGGCAGACCTGCATGGGCAAACTCGTCTGCAGACATTCCGTTGAGACCTGACTCCAAAACGTAGACTTCAAATCCCTTGTGGCTGAGAATGAATGCAGCTGAGACACTGCGGCTGCCCGTATCGCAGCAGATAATGTATTGCGAATTGAAAACCAGCTCGGGAATTTCATTGCGTAATATTGACAGGGGGATGTTGACACTGTCTTCGATAGCACCCTCTTCGTATTCCCCTTCTGATCTGACATCGACCCAGACCGCACCATCATCAACCATTGCCGTCGCGACTTCATAGCTGACATAGCGGACCAGCGGCTTCTGCAGGAGTTCGATGAAGTCCTTCTTGGCCAGGCGCATCAACGTGCCATCGCTCAGCATGGTGATCGTGGCATTGCGCCTGCTGTCAGACACCAGCGCCTCTTCCCCAAAGCAGTCGCCGCTAGACAGCTCGGCGAGTATCTCCGCCTCGCCGCCCGGTGAGATTTCCCGGGTGACGATGCAACGCCCGCTGTGGATGGTGTAAAAATACTCTCCCTCGTCACCCTCGCGGACAATGACCTCGCCGGCCTGTACCGGTAGTGAGTTCATCTTCATCAGCAGCCGCTGGATTCCGGCCGGCGGGATCTTCTCAAACGCCTCGGACTGGAGCATACGGGTCATCCAGTCCTGATTGCTGTCGGAGGTGATCTCGGTCACCTCGGCACCGGGGGAATGGTCCCAGTTCAGGTAGGCATCGAGCATGTCCGAGTCGATGCGGGCGATCACCACCCTGGTGACGGCCCGCGCAGACAGGGTTCGCGGCTGCTGGCTGGCGATGGGATAACGGCTGGCATCTGTACCCGCCTCGAGTTCACTGGTCACCTTCCTGCGGCCGTCTATCAGGTTGATCTTCCCGTCGAGCAGATAGATAGACTGGTTGTCGCGGTCGCCCATGCGAAACAGGTAGCCCTTGGCCCGGATCTCCTCGACGACGATCTTGTCCACGAGTTCGCCAAACCGCTCCTCTGACAGTGCGTTCAGCGGCACCAGTTCCTGAAGGACCTTTGTATCGGTAGTCTTTTTCTTGAATGCTCTCATTTTCCTCTATCCACAGACCGGGCAAGTCGCCGGTGTTGTCAATCCATAGGGGACCTAATGGGGTTCCTTTCCGCACCCAGCTTATCGGCCGAAACTGCTTTAGATTTAGGACCGTATGACAATCGAGGCGGATAACAGGCCAGGGGTACAGCGAAAGGCGCCAGGTGGAGTCCGCAGGCGTTGCGCCAGCCCAACAAAGACGTCATTGGGAGCGCGGCACAACGGGGAAAACCGCGCTGGAAGATGACCCGGCCAGACCCGGGATACCCTGCTTGATAGTAAAATTTATCAGGACTATCATGGGCTTGGGTGAACAGCGAATTGGGACAGGCATGACAGAACCAGTATTTGCCAGCGCACAGGAGGCCGAGGCGGCATTTTATGCGGCCTTCGAGAAAGCCGATCATGAGGCGATGATGGCGGTATGGAGCCAGGAGGATGACATCGAGTGCATTCATCCCCTGTCCGACAGGCTGGTGGGCCTTGCAGCCGTCAGCGAAAGCTGGCGCCAGATACTCTCCCGCGGCAAACGCATGCATTTCCAGTTAAGGCAATCCAACGTCTACCAGAACGACCAGCTGGCAATTCACAGCCTGTACGAGAATATCTCCATCGGCGGGAAATCGCAGCCGCCGGTCGTCGCTGTCAACATCTACCGGTTCAACGGAACCGGGTGGCAAATGATCCTGCACCACGCCTCACCGGCAACCCGCATCAACAGCGAAACCGACAAGCAAGACACCGACGGAGCCCGGACCATACACTGAGGATTTAACAAATATCCTATAGATATAGTGTTTTGCACGACCTATCTAGACGAGTTTATTAACTGGTAATTACCTTTCCCTCTGCCTTTTCCGCAGCAACAAGGGAGCGTGGCGGCAACCAGGAGTTGCGTCAGGCAACCCCTCCGGCAGGAGTTTTACAGCTTGCCTGCAAGTACAGATAAATCACCATCTTCTGAAACACTTGTATACAAGGTATTTCCGCGATTAAAACCCTTTAACATTTTTTTTATTGTGCTATCTTACGCGTGCAGTTTTACCAATCACCTATACAGAGGAGCTTAATCGAATGGCTGTGAAACGGAAGACCAAGGCGAGAAAGAAGGCGGCACCTGTGAAGCGTGTTCCCACCATCAAGGAAGCAATGACTAAATCGGCAATGATGGGGGCGATTGCTGATGACACCGGACTGACCAAAAAGCAGGTAACAGAGGTATTCAGTTCTCTTTCCACCGTTATCAATGGTCATATCAAGAGAAACGGTGCAGGCGTTTGCACCATTCCAGGTCTGATGAAGATCAAGACCGTGCGCAAACCGGCTACACGCGCACGCAAGGGGGTCAACCCGTTCACCGGCGAAGAGATGATGTTCAAGGCCAAGCCGGCACGTAACGTGGTCAAGATTTTACCCCTGAAGGGTTTGAAGGAAATGGTCTGACTGAATAAAAAAACCGGGATCACCTGTGTGGTCCCGGTTTATTTTTGTACCCCTGCAGGCATGCAGTCGGTCAGTAAACGGAATCCCCGACAACCATCACGTCTCCAACGCCAGCAGCTTGGCGCGAATAAACTCCCGGTGCGGCACATGAAGAAGTTCGGCAACCCGCCTTACCAGGTGCTCTTCATGCTTGTCGATACAGTCATCAGCACGAATGACCTGCCATAACATCCTGATAATCTGAAGTTTGTCCTGAGAGTCGCACTCCCGGTTAATCAGCCGGGTAAAGGGGTACAGTGAGGTGGAGTGTTCTGCCTCGTGCTCTGCGGCAAGGATGATTTGCTGCGTTGCTTCATATGACAAACCGTAGTGCTTTTCCATTGCGGCGAGGATCGCCTGCCGTTCCTCATCACTGATATGCATATCTGCGCGCGCCACCTCCATCAGCAGCGTCGCTGTTGCCAACTGCAGCGCCCGCTCGTCCCCGCCAGCACCCGCCTCTACAGGCCCCGTATACCGTACAAGAAGGTTTTTGATTCTGGTGATCATAATGCCAGGGGCTAGTTCACATACCTGCCGGTCATGTAAACGCCTCCCCTGAACTCATCAAAGAACTCGCCCAGCAGCGGGTGATTGACGGGCTCCGGGCTTTCCTCGCCGGCAAGGTTGCGCTCGGCGACATAGGTTTCGTGCTGTGCATTATGCACCAGCACGTGATACCAGGGTTCACCCCTGGGGGGGCGGCTCTTTGCCACTGCCTCATACCACTCATCCGTTCCCTGGAAACAGGGGTCTACATCGACGATGACGCCACGGTAATCGAAGAGCTTGTGTTGCACGCATTGTCCGATCGAGTATTTTGCCTGTGTCATTGTCAGGGCCCCTGTTGCAAGAAGATGTACTGGATTTGGCAGCCTGCCACCTCACAGGGTATGACAGAATCGGCAACGCCAAGTTCGGTTATAATCCCCTGCCATCGGTCGCGACCCGGGCCGCATCCCGGCAGGCACGGTCCGGAAATCATTTCTCATGACAGGCAAGCAGCATATCACCCGGCACAAGGTCATCACCATGCAGTATTCCCTCCATAATGATAAGGGTGTGAGCGTGCGCGAGGCGGCCGGTACGCCGGTGAAATACCTGCACGGGGCCGGCACTCTGTTCCCGAAACTGGAACAGGCGCTGGAACAGCTCACGGTAGGCGACATCGCCACCGTCAGACTGCTGCCCGACGATGCCTTCGGTAAACGTGACATCGAACTGCTGCTCCAGGTGCCTCTGGACAGTTTTCCGGAGGGTGAGGACATCGAGGTCGGTGGCGGGGTGACAGGCCAGAGCGAAGACGGGGAGGCAGTGAACTTTGCCGTCGTGGATATCAAGGAGGGAATTGTGCATCTCGACGGCAATCACCCGCTGGCAGGACAGACCCTGGTATTCGAGGTCGAGATACAGGAAATTCGCGATGCCTCGGACGATGAGATCGCCCGCGGCAAGGTGATCGAATAAGTCCGGCCGGACTATTTACGGTAGCGGAACCGCTTACCCTGATACGACACCTGGATCCCGTCGGGGAGTATCTCCTCGACCACGGCACCGCTTTCCAGGCGGTCACCTGCACGGTATTTTCGCAGATTGATCAGCACGAAGCGTCGCTGCGGATCGGCATCATAGACGTGCACATCGAGTCGCGGCATTTCGAGACCGCTGCGAAATTCAAGCGACAGCTCTTCCCAGTCATCCAGTTCCTGATTCGAGGCCTGCAGGGGCGGGGACGAGGCCTGCAGGGGCGGGGACGATGCCTGCTGCGGTGCGCTTGCCACCCGCGGTGGCGCCTTCCCGGGGGCTGCCGGCACGGCCGGCGTGCGGGCCGCGGACTTTCCAGCGGGTATTATTGCGGTTACGGGTGGCAAGACCGGGGCGGGAGGTGCCGACCTGTCCTGTGGTAACACGGTCTTCGGCACCTTCGCAGGGGGTGTGGCGACCCTGTCCACCGGTACGGCGGACGCCACGGCCGCTGGTGACGAAGCCGCCGTTTGCCGCGCTGGTCCGGTAACGGGACTTGCAGCCTGGCGGGAAACAGGGGTCCCGGTGTCCCGGGTCGCCAGCATGACCATCAGTGCGCCGTTGACCACGAGCAAGGCGACCAGTATCCAGACCCATCGAAACGAGCGCTGCCCGGGGCGCGCTGCCGGATGCGTCGATTCCAGGTCCGGCACGGCCCCCGCCGAGCGCTCCTGGTCCGCCTTCCTCAGTGCTTCGAGAATATAGGACATGATTCAGGATATCCCGCCTGCGAGCCTCGGTATACCCGACTGCCTGGAGAGTGAATTGAGCTGAATGATGGTGTGCCGGCCGACCACCCCGTCGGCCACCAGGCCACGGGAATGCTGGAAGTTCAGCACCTGCTGGTGCAGGCCTTCGTCAAAGTACAGGGGATTATCGGTGGAGAGGTCGGGCCCCTGGATCGTTTCCAGCTGTTGCCGCACCCAGCCGACATCCGCCCCCCTGCTACCGAGCTTCATGTACAGGGTCCCGGCGGGTGGTGCCTGCATCAGCATGGTAAAGTCACCGTACCAGTGACGAGCGACTTGCCCGAGAGGCAATCGGTACAGTTTACCCCCCAGCACCAGCTCGACATTGTCACGCTCGAGGTGCTGCAGGGCAGCAGGGACCCGCTGTCCATCGTCGGCCACCAGGGTGAGTATGACCGGCCGGTCGAAATGCCGCAGGGAGGCCCAGGTGCCCTTACCTACGAGACAACGCAGTCCATTCTCAACAGCGAAGTTGCAAAAGTCCGGTTTGACATCAGCGGGCAATCCCACCGACCACTGCGCGAACAGGGCTGTCCAGGCATGGCGGTAATAAGACGTGTCCGCGTTCAGTAGCAAGGCGGCCAGGGATTCTCCCGGCAGACTGCCGTCATCTGCCAGCGGCGGCCGGTTAGCCAAGGCCAGGGGCCCTGCCGCGACCTCTGCCGGTGCTGGCCTGGCGGACGCCAGCGAACCCGGATCGAACTGGCGCTCATCGAGGTTCATCACCTCCTCGTCAACGCTGAGCGCAGCGCGTATATCCATCGGTTGCCAGGGCCGGTAGTAATAGACCGCAATGGCCGCGATGGCGAGCCCGCCGACAACCAGCGGCACCCAGCGCCGCATCCCCGGCGCACGCGGATCCCCGGACAGCAGCTCACTCGCGGCCTTTTTGATAATCCTCTTGTCGATCTGCGACTTGCCCTCGACATAGGCGCCCAGCATGGAGCGGTCGCAGAGCACATTGATCAGGCGGGGAATGCCGCCGGAGAGGCGCTGGATATGGTCTACCGCGGCCGTACTGAAGACGTCGGTGGTGATGCCGCTGATTTGCAATCGATGCTGGATATAGGCACCGGTCTCCTGCCGGGTGATCGGTTCGAGGTGATAGCGGGCCGTCACTCGCTGGGCGAGCTGGCGCATATCGTCGCGTTCCAGCATATCGCGCAGTTCCGGCTGCCCGATAAGAATGATCTGCAACAGCTTTTGGGTCGCTGTTTCCAGGTTGGTGAGCAGACGCACCTGCTCCAGCACCTCGGTACTCAGGTTCTGGGCCTCGTCGATAATCAGCACGATGCGGCGACCGCGTGCATGGGCATCCAGCAGGTGCCGATTGAGGACATCGGTCAGGGTCTTGATGCTGTGGATCTCCGGCGGGTAGTCCACCCCCAGTTCATCACATACCGTGGCAATCAACTCTTCAGCCGTTACCTTGGGATTGAGCACCAGCGCGATATCGACATTTTCGGGAACCTGTTCGATCAGGCATCGGCAGATGGTCGTTTTGCCGGTGCCTACCTCGCCGGTGAGCTGCACAAAACCGCCGCCCTCCCCCAGGCCATAGAGGAGATGGGCCAGCGCCTCACGGTGGCGGCGGCTCATATACAGGAATCGCGGGTCCGGCGTGATAGAAAACGGCCGTTCCGAGAGGTTGAAATGCTTCAGATACATAGCGTGCTCAATGGGGAAGATCCGTTTGGTGCCCCTGGGACCCTTTTTAACACCAGAATTGCCGCACTTCAAAATGCCGCCTGATCGTACCGGTGGGGTAGGCGTAAAAAGAACCTATAGTATACCGGCGATACACCAACGCCAGGATATTATCGATCCGGCGCCCCAGCAGCCGCTGTTAGCCCAGGTGGGGATGACGGGGCGGACAATGACTCCAACGCGGTCGGACACCCGCTGGAGACTGGAGGCTGGAGGCTGGACGCGATGCAGGTGTCAGATATCGCGTGCGGCGTGCTGCTGCTCGATGACCGGTGAATGCAACACCAGGTCCAGGCCGCGCCAGCCATCGAGGTCCACATAATCCAGCTTGCCGTGAATATCCTCCAGGACGATGTGACTGCGTTCCCCGGACGTATAGAGGATTGCCCTGACCTGGATCAACTGGCCGGAGAGGTTGCTGTACCAGTAACCCGGAATGGGTTTTTGCTGCAGAAACATATTGCCTCCTCTGCCAGGGACAAACCCCAACGCACGCTGTTATTTTTTTGTTGGCGCCCAACCGGATTATACCGGCTATTGCGCTTTATATACATTTATACCCGATAATGGCCACCGCGATCAATGGGCCAGAAGTACTAGGGAACCGCTGATTATATTGATAAATGCAGGGTATCCTGATTTTGCATTATTCGAAGGGTGCACTTTGTGCACCATGAATCAAAGGCCTGCAGTATCTTTCCGGTGCGTATAACGCACCCTGCAAAGCTTCGTATAATTTATCAGCGCTTCCCCGGTTCAGTCGCCGCGACGGCGTGCGGACCGCTCAGCCGCACTTTGACTCGCCGCAGTTCAGGCAGGTCAGGCAACCATCCATCTGTACCGCCGCCTTGGTATTGCACTTGAGGCACAGTTGCGAACCTGCGGGAAAATCATCCGGATCCTCCGCTTCAGCCGTCTCCAGGGCCGATTCGTACTGGCTGCGTTTTTCCTCCACCAGTTTCCTCTGGTGCTCATCGAGACCCTCGTCCTTCAGCAGGCCGATCATACGCATGTGGCACTCGATTGCGTCACCGATCTCGGCCACCAGTGACGGCATGTACTTGCCACCCTTCTTGAAATAGCCGCCACGCGGATCGAAGACCGAACGCAGCTCCTCCACCAGGAAGGTAACGTCACCCCCCTTGCGGAACACCGCCGAGATAATCCTTGTCAGGGCCACGATCCACTGAAAATGGTCCATATTCTTGGAATTGATGAATATCTCGAAGGGCCGCCGTAATTCATTCTCGGTACCGGCATTGAGAATGATGTCATTGATGGTGACATACAGGGCGTGCTCGGAAAGCGGGGTCTTGACCTTGTAGGTCGACCCGATCAGCATATCCGGTCGTTCCAGTTTCTCGTGCAGATGGACGATGTTGTCCTGCGTTGCCGGCTGCACCTCGTTAGCGGCGGGCGCCGGCTGCACCGGCTGCGTCTCGTCCTTGCCTACCTTGTAATCAACAATCTTTTTTTCAATGCGTATTGCCATGTTCTGCTCCTGCGTATTTGTTCGCTTTCCGACCGTTCAGAATTTACCGTAGTAACCTTCCTTGAGGGCATCATAAAGGTTGGCGGCCGTATGCAGCTCGCCGTCGTATTCAACCTCCTCGTTACCCTTCAGGCTGACCGTGGTGCCGTCCTCGAGAGTGAATTCGTAGACCGTGTTCTCCAGGTCCTCTTCCTTCACCAGTACACCCTGGAAGGCCTCCGGATTGAAGCGGAAGGTGGTGCAGCCCTTCAGCCCCTGTTCGTAGGCATACAGGTAGATGTGCTTGAAGTCCTCGAACGGGTAATCCGTCGGCACATTGGCCGTCTTGGAAATGGAAGAGTCCACCCACTTCTGGGCCGCGGCCTGGATGTCGACATGCTGGTTCGGTGCGACATTGTCGGCCGAGATGAAATACTCCGGCAGGGCATTGCCATCATCCTCCATGCTGGCGGTTGCACTGGGATTGATCAGCGCACGGTAGGCCAGCAGTTCGAACGAGAACACGTCCACCTTTTCCTTGCTCTTCTTGCCTTCGCGGATCACGTTGCGGAAATAATGATGCGCGAAACTCGGCTCGATGCCGTTGCTGGCATTGTTGGCGAGTGACAGGGAAATGGTGCCGGTCGGTGCAATCGAACTGTGATGGGTAAACCGGGCCCCGGTCTCTTCCAGCTGCCTGACCAGTTCGGGCGCCTGCTCGGCCACGCGCTGCATGTATCGGCTGTACTTCGCGTGCAACACCCTGCCCTTGACCCTGTCGCCGGGCAGATAGCCGTCGCGGCGCATCTCGGGCCGCTTGCGCAGCATTTCCTCGGTGACCTCGAAGTCCTCATCCATGATCGGTGCCGGGCCCTTCTCCCGCGCCAGGTCCAGCGCGACCTGCCAGCCGGCCAGGGCGAGTTCGCGACTGACGCGCTCGGTAAATTCAACCGACTCCGCTTCACCGTATTTCATGCGCAGCATGGTGACCGTGGAACCCAGCCCCAGGAAGCCCATGCCATGGCGGCGCTTGCTCAGGATTTCGTTACGCTGGCCTTCCAGGGGCAGGCCATTGATCTCCACCACGTTATCGAGCATGCGGGTGAACACTGCCACCACCTTGCGGAACTCGTCCCAGTCGAACTCCGACCGGCTGGTGAAAGGCTTGCGCACGAACTTGGTGAGATTGACCGAGCCCAGCAGGCAGGAACCGTACGGCGGCAGGGGCTGCTCCCCGCAGGGATTGGTAGCGCGAATGGTCTCGCAGAACCAGTTATTGTTCATCTCATTGACCTTGTCGATAAGGATGAAGCCTGGT
>CAMYJZ010000010.1 GCA_947258845.1 uncultured Ectothiorhodospiraceae bacterium
GACCTTCTCCGGCTGTAAAGGTGACATCAAGTTCCCGCAGAACCGTCCGATCGACTGGGATGACCTCAGTTATTCACACGGCGGTACCAAAGCCAATCCTGGCGGCCAGACCAAAGGTAACCCTGCCAGTGCAGGCACCCAGGCCGGTAATCGTAACGCTGCTGCAGAGGCCGCTGATGACGCCGCCGCCAAACCTTTCGAGCCAACCGGTTGGGACAATATGCCTCACTGGGGTGGTATTTACGGCTACAAGGTTGTCAGTGAAGTCGAGAAATGGACCAACCACTTGCGTGAAGTAGAAGGTGTCGACCTGGTTGCTGTGATGTCTGAAGCCGGTATCGCAGAAAACATCTATGCTGCTGAAAACCTGGTTGGTATGGACAACGGTCCTGACCTCTACTTCTCTTCTGATATGCACGAAGAAACCAACTTCCCGGTTGTTGTGACTGACCCACGTGGCAAGAAAGTTATCATCACTGAGAACCCGGAAGATATCGCGCAGATCAGCAAGCTTAAAATTGAAGTCAAGAACGGCAGGATTGTTGAGTGGGAATTCACAGGTATCGATATCGATGAAAGCATCGAAGAAGATGCTGACATGGCAGACCTGGCTCACCAGACCGACCAGGAAATCGCTGACAAGATCGCCGCAGGTGATGCATCGAATCCATACAACGACAATGTGATCGTGAATCAGTTGGATGAAGTGGTTGGCCAGACCAGTAACATCACGATTGAACGTAACCGCTTCACCACAGAATGGGATCCTGCCAGCAAGATCATGCCGGGCGTGATCGAAGGTACCGGCCATGCGCTGGTCACTGACATGTTCCGCAGGCTGACGGGTGCCGATGTCGGTGGTTTACGTGGTTTCCGCTATACCAACAGCGTGCTGGATGGCGATGACATCACGTATGCATCGATGTACCACATGTTCCCGATTGGTGCGCAGGTTGCAGTTGCGGCAATTCCTACGACGCCTGCTTCTGAAAAAGCATTGCCAACCGTTCAGTACTATGACGTCAGTGCCGGTTGTGACACTGCCATTGACTCCAACTGTAACGGTGTCGTGCTGTTCGACCAGGCCGACAACAAGCGTCACTTTGTAGGTTTCCCGCGCAGCTTGCAGCAGGAAATGGAGCTGGGTATGAATTCGAGCCATAACCCGAACGTACCTGCATGGGGCGGTGGCTGGTCCTGGCAGTACTCCGGTATTACCTGGGATTCACAACCAGCCGGTGAGCAGTTTGCCAGATTTGGCCAGAAAGAAAGCGCGCGCATCAGCAATATCACGCTTTATGATAATGCGAATGGTAACAATGGCCCGATTGATCAATCATCCGGTGCCAAGGTGACTTACGCTTCCTACTACTACCATGCAGACTCAAACCGCATTAACCGTAACCAGATCGTAACCAGGGGTTCCTGTACCAAGAACGGTTATGCCTGGCCTGTGGAAAGAACCAAATGCGCGGCTGAGTTAGGAGGCATCCGGATCCTGACCAAGACCAAGACCAAGACAGATGACGGTGACTACGTCATGGCTGACGGTGTTGAGTACGATGCGGGTATTGCCAGCGGTGACCTCCAGGTGCTGGATGCGACAGAAGCCCTGGGTCGTTACATCAGCGATGCTTCCATCGATGTATATGACTGGACCGGCGGCGCCAAGGGTGCATTGCTGCATACAGTTGCAGGCCTGAACGGTACGTTCGAAGGTAATGACTTCATTTATCCTCGTGCGAACCTGATCAAGGCAGACGGTGCACCCGGTAATGACCTGACCGACTGTACTATTGAGTTTGGTTCACCATGTATCCAGCCTTTCCGTGGTGCAGAAGCCGGCCTTGGCATTAACACCAGCCTGCCTGCTGGCTACATCAAAGGTACTGCTGACACGCCTGCTCTGGAAGGTGAGTTCTAAGCAGTTACCATCTTTAGAAAAGCAATAAGGCGGCTCCTTCGGGAGCCGCTTTCTTATGTGCCGAGTGTCCGGTTCTGGCCGGAACCGGATATACAGACTGATTCTTAGGGGGAATTACCTGCACTTCCTGTTTCACCCCTAATTGCTGTTAGAGGGAGTTATCTGATTGGCCGAATGTTGCCCGGAAGTGATCATTCACGAAGCAAAATAGAATTGCTGAATTTGATTGATATGCGGTTTGTATGGATGGTTGCTGATCAATGCAGAGCTTCCTGTATCGACGGATTGAGTGTTGTCCGTGGATTCTTCTTTCTGGCAAATGACCGCCTGTCACGCCCGTTGCTTATTGCTCTTCGCTCGTACTGTTCAATGCCGCCAGTCCCGGTCAGGCAAGGCAGAATTAAGGCGACAATTTTTCAATATAACCTTGCAGAGACCGACAGGTTAATTGCACGCGTAATTTGTGCAAATGCTTGCTGCGTTTCTTGGTGTACTATATATTCGATATGTAGTGACCGCGCGATCCCGGTATGGGCAGATAAAGCGGTTCCTTTCATTCGTCTGTTTCATTCAACGCCTGTTAAATAATTAATCAAGGGTTATCCCGTTATGTTATATCGCACTGGTTTATTTATAGCACTGCTTGCCTGCTCTTCATTCGCCCTGCTCAATGCAGGTATAGTCAATTCGGTCGATGCCACCGCGAAGAATGCTGATAAAATACAGCAGCCGGTCCCGAACACGATTCATGGCAAGGTTACGGATATTATCGAGGCCGCCGGTTACACCTATGCCGAGGTGGATACCGGTAAAGAGAAAGTCTGGGCGGCAGCCTCCAAAACGTCGCTCGCACTTGGTGACATGATCGCATTTACGACCGAGATGCCGATGAAGAACTTTCACAGCAACTCGATGAACCGCGATTTTCCCGTTATCTATTTTGTCAGCCGTTTTATTACCGGTGAAGAAGACCTGGCAGACACAAAAGCGGCAAAGGTTTCAGCGCATGGAAAAATCAAACCGGCGCCCGCAGCAAGTGCTGTCGTAGATATTGACAAGGTAGAGGGCGGTAACACCATCGCGGAAGTCTACGCCGATAAGCAAAAGCTTGATGGCAAGGCAATACGCGTGCGGGGACAGGTCACCAAGTACACACCCAACATCATGAGCAGGAACTGGCTCCATATCCGGGACAGCAGTACTCAGAATGATCTGACCATTACCACCGATAGCGTTGCAGCTGTCGATACCGTTGTTGTCATCGAAGGGAAACTGGCCCTGGATAGGGATTTTGGCCACGGTTATGTTTATCCACTTATAGTGGAAGGTGCCAGCGTAACAAAAGAATAAATCTCTGCCACGGGCGTGCTTTGACGCGGTTGGCCGGAACACGGCAAATCCGGTCGCTACAGGAGAATGCCGGAACCCCAAAGGCGCTTATTTCAGGGCCTCGTGCGCCTGCTGGTCGGCATGGTAGGAGGAGCGCACCATGGGGCCGCTGGCGACATGGGTGAAGCCCAGCTCGTAGCCGACCTCGCCGAGCCGGTCGAATTCGTCCGGGTGCACGTAACGCTCCACGGGCAGGTGGTACACGCTGGGCTGCAGGTACTGGCCCAGGGTGAGCATGTCGCAGTCATGGGCGCGCAGGTCGCGCATCACCTGTTCCACTTCCTCGATGGTCTCGCCCACACCCAGCATCAGGCCCGACTTGGTGGGCACCTCCGGGTGCAGGGCCTTGAAACGCTTTAACAGGTTCAGTGACCAGGCATAATCCGAGCCGGGACGTACCTTCCTGTACAGGCTCGGCACGGTTTCCAGGTTGTGATTGAAGACATCCGGGGGTGAGTCGATCAGGATGTCCAGTGCACGGTCCATGCGGCCGCGGAAGTCCGGTACCAGCACCTCCACCTTGATGTCCGGGCTGTGCTCGCGGATGGCCTCGATGCAGCTGGCAAAATGCGCTGCGCCGCCATCGCGCAGGTCATCGCGGTCGACCGAGGTCACCACCACGTAACGCAGACCCATCTGCTGGATGGTGCGCCCGAGGTTTTCCGGCTCATCCGTGTCCAGCGGGTCGGGACGGCCATGCGCCACGTCGCAGAACGGGCAGCGCCGCGTGCAGATGTCACCCATGATCATGAAGGTGGCCGTGCCACCGGCAAAGCATTCGCCGATATTCGGACAGGAGGCCTCCTCGCACACCGTGTGCAGGCGGTTGTCGCGCAGCACGCCCTTGAGCCGGCCGACGGCCGGATCGGCCGGTGACTTCGCGCGGATCCAGGCCGGCTTGCGCAGCGGTCGGGTGGTGGTCTCGATCTTGACGGGGATGCGGGCGGTCTTGGCCGCGCCACGCTGTTTCTTTTCGTTATTGATCATTTGTTCGGTTTATCCAGCAGGCGTTCAAGTTGTTGGTGAAATTCCGAGGCGACCTGTTCAAGTGTTGCACTGATGCCCAGATCGGACATCCGGGTGACCTGCAGGCCGGCAAAGCCGCAGGGGTTGATCATGGAGAAGGGTGCCAGGTCCATGTCCACGTTAAGGCACAGGCCATGAAATGAACAGCCCTTTCTGATGCGCAGCCCCAGGGCTGCAATCTTGCGGTCATCCACATACACCCCGGGGGCCTTGCGGCGGCGGTGGGCCTCGACGCCGTGTCCCGCCAGCAGATCGATCACCGCCTGTTCCAGCAGTTTTACCAGTGATTGCACGCCCAGCCCGCGCCGGTTGAGATCGAGCAGGGTATAGGCAACTAGCTGGCCGGGGCCGTGATAGGTGACCTGTCCGCCACGATCGACCTGGATGACCGGGATATTGCCGGTGTCGAGCAGGTGCTCCTGTTTAGCGTTACGCCCCAGGGTAAATACCGGCGGGTGTTCCAGCAGCCAGAGTTCATCCGGCGTCGTGGCCGTGCGTGCGGCGGTGAAGGACTGCATATCGCGCCAGACCTTCTGATAGTCTGCCAGGCCCAGCCTGCGCAGCATTAAAGCCGCCGGACCGTAGTCGTCTCCTGTATCAGCCAATGCAGGCATGTGCCGTTATCAGATGGCCATGATGACGTCGTCGTGATCGACCAGGTCCTGGTAGATCGCGTCGAGTTGCGCGCGGCTGGTGGCGCGTACCACGACAGTCACGGCGATGTAATTGCCCTGCTTGCTGTCGCGGGTACGGGTGGCGCCCTCGCTCAGGTCCGGGGCATGCCGGCGCACGATCTCGACGACCGTCACGTCCAGGTTGACGCCGGATTTCCCCATCGCCTTGACGGGGAAGTCACAGGGAAACTTCAGCGGGCTCTCTTCTTCGTCGCTCATGGTTTGCACTAACCGCGCCCTGACGGGCAGTACAGGCATTTTAACGTGCCAGCCGGGAGGAGTATAAGGCCGCCGCCGTGGAAATTGGGCTAAATCATTAAATTTACAAAGGTTAAATAGCAGGGGCAGATCTACTTTCTGTCAGGCGGTAAGGCCTGTGCACGGCAGGCCGTGGGGATATAAATCTGTCCCCTGTTACATTATTTGCCGAGCCGGTGGGGGTGCCGCCGCCGGACGGAATCATGTTCGGGGTCTGGCTTGTACTTCGGATTACGGGTGGTGTTGGGTGGGTGTTTCCTGTCGTCCCGGTAATCCCGATGGCGGTCGGGGTCACGGTGAGTGCCCTGATCGTGACGGTAGGGCGGGTGAACGGGAACCGGATAGACGATGGCGGGTGCCGGTTCGTCCCTGTTTTCCTGTTCCTGTGCCTTCGCTGTCGCGGCTTCGGCCTGGCGTGCGGCGGTCTCGGCCTGGAGACTTTCCAGCCTGGCGCGTTCGTTTTCCAGGCGGCGCTTCTGCATGCGTTCAAGCTGCTGGACCACTGAATAATAATCGTCTCCCCCGGTGTTGCCCACCACGGGTACCGGTTCGACCTCGATCTGGCGCGCCTTGACCGAGCTGTTTTCCGGCGGGGACTCGCTGAAGTGGGTGACGCCGTCCTTGTCGACCCAGGTGAAGATGGCACCGGCGAATGCCGGCATCAGCGGTGCGGCCAGCAGGAGCGAAGTTGCCAGGGCGGTGGCCTTTCTTGTGATAGTCAAGATCATTCTCCTATGATACCGGTGGTACCGGACAAGTTCCCCGTTTCGCGGCCCGGGCATCACTCAGAAATGCCTTGCCAGAGTGATCTGCGCATGGTCGTCAGCGAGGAAGCTGAACAGGGGGTCGCCCGGTGCGGCGCTGGAAAACAGCCGCAGCTCGAGTTCCACGGTCCAGTTGCCCCCCAAACGGCGGTTGGCCTCGAGGTTATAGGACCGGGCGTTGTCCTTGCGATCGGCGATCACACCGAACAGGGCCTCGGTGGACTGGGCATCGTTCAGCGCCAGGCGCAGCCCGACCATGATGTCATCCTCGAAGGGTGTCGGGGCGGCCTCGCCCCGGTCGTCGAAATGGTATTCGCCGATGAAGCCGAGGTCGGCCGCCGTGTCGAAGATGCCCACGGCGGTGTATTCAAAACCGCCGACCAGTGCACTGTAGCGGTCTCCCTGACCGGAACGCGTCAGCCATTCCAGTTTCCACAGCCAGTCCCCCAGGGTTGCCTGCAGGTCGAGGCTGGTCTGGTCGATGGTTTCATACAGTGGTACCAGCACGGCTTCCCCGTTGCCCGAGAGGCCCGGGAGCAGACGCGGATTGCGTGCGGTGCCGGAAAAATGTGCCAGCCCGAAGTCCCAGTCACCGATGTAGTGTGACCAGCGAATGGCGAAGTCAACATGCCTGTCCCCGGCAGCGGAGGCATACCGGGGATGGTCGGTGTCGACATAAGGCAGGCTGCGGAGCCGGCCCTGCTTGCCCGGGAAGGTGCGCTCGCGAAATCCCGGTAGCATAAACAGGTCAACCGTACCCCAGTCACGAATCAGCGCCAGGTTGACCAGCGGTTGGCCCAGTTTGTCTTCCTGGTCGATGTTCTCGACCAGATCGGTCTGGTTGATGATGTCGACCAGGTGCTGTGATTCCGCTACCCCCCAGAACACCTTGCTGATTCCGGCGCGCAGTTCCCAGCTGTCACCTGCCTTCTGCCAGACCAGTTCGCGTATGTCGGCATGGCTACGCTCGGGATCATGCTGGTCCCAGCGCAGGAAGCCCTCGAGGGTGAGGCTTTGCTGCCCGTCGTCCCAGTCGGTGTAGTACTCCGGCTCGGTCACCAGGGACAGGTTATCTCCGTGCTGGCGGGGATCCGCCGGATCGTGCTGGAACACCCGGGCCTCCGCCTGGATATAGCCCGACCAGGCACCGGCATGGAGCAGCACGGGTGCGGCGAGACCGGTGACCAGTGCCAGCAGCGCGCACCGGCGGGGGGAATGTCTGGAAATGATCATGTCCTCGGGGCACTCCCTGGAAAGCGGGTGCTGACGGCCCTGGTCAGCGTCTCGACGGTCTTCGGGCGGACGAGAAAAAAACTTATTAATATCAATTAGTTGTATCGTGCCTGCGGCTGCCGGTCAGGACCGGGCCGGGACCCTGGCGTTCCCGCTAAAGCCGTATCATACGGCGGCCGATATCCCTTTCATAGTGCAGGGAAAACCATTTTATCCACGGAATACACACCATGGGGGGCGGATATGGGCGTTGCAATTCACGATGAGGTGCTGAAAAAAACCAAGTCACGCCGCGGGCGCCGCAAGGGCGTGGCCGCGCTCAGGAAGCTGCGTCAGGCACTGGCCCGACGCAAGCTGGAAGAGATGCGTGACGAGGCCATGCTGCAGGAACAGATCTACGACGTACTCACTGACGACTGATTTGTCGGTTCTCGCATCCCACGGCACCTGTCTGCCAGGTGCCTGACAGACCCTTGTACTTCCTCCCCGCTGCCAATCGCGGCAGCCTGCCCTGTAAAAGTCCGCGCACAGGGCGTTTCGAATCAAATACCCGTATGGCCACCAGGACCATTTCGCTGCACTGCGATGTCGCAGTCAAGGACATCGTGACCGCGGCCCTGCGTGAATATGCCCACGCCGCCTGTCCCGAAAGGTGGTCCGTAGTGTGCGATTTGAAATCATTTGCCACGGAATCCACGGAATCCACGGAAGAACACGGAAAAATTAACATCAAAAGCCAATAATTGTAAAAACACAAACACAGCAATTACGTATTGGCTTGTCACTGGCAGGTGATGTGTTTTTTGAATTATTTCTGTATTTATATTTCCGTGTTCTTCCGTGGATTCCGTGGCGATTATCCCGATGGGTTCTCAGTTAACTATCCAGGACGCCTTTAATCCTTGATCCACTTCTCCAGGGCCGCGATTATTTTCTCGGCCTGGTCCTTGCTGGATATATTGAACTTGGATTTCTGCTGGTATTCGCCCGCGCGTTTCTGATAGCGGCGGATGGTGAACTTGTCCGGGCCGTACTCCTCCTTGGAACGATTCCAGTCCTGGTAGCGGAAGATGATCGTGCACCAGGCGCCCTTGGTCAGGATTTCCTTGTCCAGCTCCTTGACGGTCTCGATGCCGTCTTCCTCGTAGGTGACTGTCAGTTCATCTGCGGATGAGGCCATGCGGTACTCCCGGTTAGTATTGTGAATGGGTGGTGGTTCGCCGGCCAGCCGCCGGTTGCTTGCGGCGGCCATCATACGGATTTATTCGTCCGGCGGAAGCGGTATCAGGTTACTGCATATGAATCAGATGGTTGAAGTCATATTCGGGGCAATCATACCTCGGGTGGCTGCTCCGGCGGGATTTCCACAGGCTGACCGGGGGGGACCTCCGGCGGGGGTTCGGGCGTGGTCTCGGGCGGGCCCTGCGGGGGGATGCCGGGCGGCAACTCGGGCTGGGGTTCCTCCGGAGGTGATCCCGGCGGGATCTCCGGATCTCCTGTATGAGTTGTGTGCGATACGTATCGGGTCATGGCATACACCTCCACAGTGTGCGGTACCGGCCACCTGTTTAAAGTGTAGACCCACATGCGGGTTCCTGTGCCGGCGGCATTGTCAGTGCATGACCAGGGCGGCGAGCGCGTACAACACCAGGGCCGCGATAATCACCGCGCTAAAGCCGAACTGGATTGCCAGCAGGGTGGCCAGCACCGCACTGAGTACCGAGGCGCAACCATTGATGCCCCAGGCCCAGGGCACGAGGGCGGGTCGTTCCGCGGCGATCCGGGCCAACCCGAGCGGGAACGGCATTCCCATAAAAAACGCCAGGGGTGCAATCAGGGCAATCGCCACCAGGATGCGGATGACCACAGGCAGATGCATCAGGGCGGCAAACACCGGGTCGAGCAGCAGCAGGTAGAGCAGGCCGAACAGGGCGATACCGGACACCGCCCCGACGGTTGCGAGGCGTACAAGCCGCGGGCGTGCGTTCCGGCGTGCCGTCCAGGCGCTGCCGACACCGGCGAACAACAGAAACGCGGTCAGTACAATCGCAACCGCATAGAGGGGGTGGTGCAGGAACAGGATGAACTTCTGGATGAAGGCGATCTCGACGAACAGGAAGGCCAGTCCGATGGCGAAAAAGTAGAGCACCACCCGGGCGGGACGGACCATGGATGCCTGCCCGTCCCGGTCGCCGCGCAGAGTCAGCAGCGGCAGCAGTATCAAAACAAGGCTCAGCACCAGCGCCTGCAGCAGGGTGGCCATCAGCACCAGGTAACCCGCCTCCAGTAGCGGCAGCCCGCCCTGACCGCGCAGGGCAAGGATCTCCGGGAGTACGTCCCACTTGAAGAAATGGAAGAAATACGGGCGGTCGTCCGTGGCCGGCGCGATGTCGAACTTGTAGCGCTCTATGAATGCCGCCCCCCGGGCGCCGGTCAGTGCCGCGGCCGCCTGGTAAAACCAGGGCCGGGCGAAGACATTGACCCGGTTGGCCAGGTCTGCCGGCATGCCGGGAAACCAGGCCGTATCGAAGGCCCGGGTCCGGCAGAAGGCCTGCAGACGGGCAATCTCGTCCGCACTGAAGACGCCGTTCTTCACCAGCAGGGTACTGGTCTGCCAGCCGCGGATCAGCACCAGCCGTTCTCCGGGTGCCGTAATGCCGGAGGCCTGCAGTGCCCGTACTGCGGTGGCCATGAGTTTCAGGGTGTCGCGCGGCGGCAGCTTGATCCAGCGGCTGATGGCCAGGTAGCCACCGGGCGCGACGCGTGCCAGGTAGTCCTGCAGTGCCTCGACCGTGTACAGGTAACTTTCATTGAGCGCGTGCAGGCCACTGCTGGAGGCGCCGAAGGCATCCAGCAGGGCGATCTGCACCAGGCCCCAGGTTTCCTGGCTGCGCCGGACAAAACCGCGCGCCTCGCCGGCGTGGATGCGGACGGCGGGGTGATCGTAGAGCTGCCCGGCCCACTCGGCATGCTCTTCCCTGACCAGGGCGATCAGCTGTGGATTGAGTTCCACGGCATCGATGTGCGGCACCCCGTGGTTGAGTGCCTGCTGGACGTCCGCACCGGCGCCGGCTCCCAGCACCAGCACTCGCTGCGGTTCGGCCAGGTAATAGGGCAGGGCCGAGGTCAGGTCATCCAGGTAGGCCAGGGCCTGCCTCTGCGGATTGTGGTTGATGGCCGTCATGCCGTCGGCGTCGGTGAACACACCGAGTTGTGCGGGCAGGGGCGCGCTTGAATGCAGGCTGAGCCCGGGTGCATGACGCAACGGGACTTGCGGGCTTTCGACCACGCTGACCAGTCCCAGCGGACTGGAATGCTGCTCTATGATGCGGGTGCCGCCGATGCGCAGGGTCTGGTTCAGGGACTTGTAGGGTGATGGCTGCGGTGCCAGCCATTCAGCCGGCAGGGCGAGCAGCAGCAGGGCGGCAAGCAGGGGGCCGGCCTGCCAGCGGGCGTGCGATCCGTGGAGTTCGCGGGCGGCCACCAGGCTGGCCAGCAGGCCGAGTGCCCCGAGCAGTTTCAGCGCCGTACCGGGGAAGACAAGGAACAGCAGCAGAACGATACCGAGGCTGCCCAGCCCCGCGCCCAGCAGGTCAACGGCATAGACGTGCGCGATTGCCCGCCGGTAACGGGTGAGTGTCAGTGCCACCGCGTTGGCCGCGAACAGGAACGGCAGGGCAAGCAGCAGGTAGACCGCGAACAGGTACAGGGCCTGGTGCCAGTCCCAGAGAATCTCCTCGACGTTTAGCGGCAGCTGTTGTGCCGCCAGGGTGCAGGCAACGGCGGACAGCCCGAACAGGGCCAGGTTGATGCGGTAGACCCCGCTGAATCGCGCCAGCAGCCAGGGCCGTGCCAGCGCGATGAAGGTACCGCTGGCGCCATAGCCCAGCAGTGCCAGGCTGATGATCATGTAGGCGAAGTGATGCCACTGGATGATCGAGAACAGGCGCATCAGCAGGATCTCGTAGCCCAGTGCAGCGGCTGAAATCAGGCTGATGGAGATCAGCGGCGGACGCTCCAGTGTCCCGGGCGCTGTCATCTCGGGGAGGCTAGTGCGTACCGGTCAAGGGGACGAAACGCACCGGCAGGATCTGGCGGGTGACCACTTCACCTTGCAGGTCTTTCTCGACCAGCACGAGTTGCTGGACCATGAAGCGGCTGCCGACCGGGACGATCATGCGCCCGCCATTCTTCAATTGTTCGATCAGGGGAGGCGGGATATGACTGGCCGCGGCGGTGACGACGATGGCATCGAAGGGAGCCTGTTCCTGCCAGCCATAGTAGCCGTCGCCAATACGCACGGTGATGTTTTCATAACCCAGCGCCTCCAGGCCGGCGCGCGCCTGCTGGCCCAGCGCCTCGATGATTTCGATGGTGTACACCCGGTCAACGAGTTCGGCGAGGATCGCAGCCTGGTAACCGGAACCGGTGCCGACCTCGAGAACCTTGTCGGCCGGTGTCATCTTCAGCAGGTCGGTCATGATGGCCACTATGTAGGGTTGCGAAATGGTCTGGCCGTGACCGATGGGCAGGGGCCGGTTCTCATAGGCGACATCCTGCAGCGACCCGGGTACCAGGGCGTGGCGCGGCACCGTGGCCAGGGCCTGCATGACGCGCGGGTCGAGTGCCTCCGTGTCCAGCTGCAGGCTGGTTCTGCGCACATCGGCCTCGATCTCCCGGATCATGTCCTGGCGTGCCTCCGCAAAGGGATCGTCGTCACCGGCCATGGCACCCGCCAGGAGACAGGTCGTACAGACCATAAAGCTGATTATGCGGGCCGGTTTACGCATGACGTTGTGCTGCAAACTGTCGAATCGAATCTCCTGTGCTAAGCATAGTGCATCGGCTGGCCGGCTTCCCGCGAACGCTCTACAGCGGCCAGTTAGCGCCGCTACAGGGCGCTGGCTATAGTTAACAGTGTCCAGTCATCATTTATCCCACAGCCCGGGTGTCATGGAACATTCGCAGAGACCGGTCCTGATCTACGATGCTGAAAGCCCGCTGCGTGCCTGGCAGGCGCGCTACTGGCAGCGGTTGACCGGGAATGCCGTCGACTACCTGGCCTGCGGGGAACATGCGGTTCGATACCCGGAAATCCCCGCGGCGGAATGTCGCCGCACCATCCGGCTGATTACGCCGCAGGGGCAGCACTTCACGGGTGCCGGCGCGGTGGCGCGGGTGTTGTCCCTGGGGGGGCGGCCCGTGGCCCGGCGTTGCCATCGTTACCTGCCGGGCTATGCCCGGGTCGCCGGGCATTTCCATGCCCTGGCCGCGCGCCATCCCGGTGCGACGTATGGACTTGCGCGGCTGCTGTGGGGGCGGGAGCGCCATCCACCCCGATACCAGCTGGTCAGCTGGCTGTTCCTGCGCCTGCTGGCGCTGATCTACCTGGCCGCGTTTGGTTCATTCGGTCTGCAGGCGGAGGGCCTGGTGGGCAGCCAGGGTATCCTGCCATTACAGCAGGACCTGCAGGCCATCAGCGCGGAGTACGGTGCGCGCGCTTACTGGTTATACCCGAGCCTGTTCTGGCTGAATGCCGGCGACACGGCCCTGCAGTTCGTCAGCCTGGCGGGGATCGGTGCCGCGCTGCTGCTGTTCGGGAACATCCTCACCCGGCTGATGTTGCCGCTGCTGTTCGTGCTCTATTTGTCGGTGGTCTATGCCGGCCAGGTGTTTTTCAACTTCCAGTGGGACTTCATGCTGCTGGAGGCCGGGTTCCTGGCCATGTTCCTGCCCTGGGGCTCGCCGCTGGTGATCTGGCTGTTTCACTGGCTGCTGTTCCGGGTGCGTTTCCTGTCCGGCATCGCCAAGCTGCAGAGCGGGGATCCGGCCTGGGCCAACTTCACCGCCCTGGACTACTACTTCGAAACCCAGCCGCTGCCGCATGCCGGGAGTTGGCTGGCGCACCAGCTGCCGGAGTTGATCCTGCGTGTCGGGGTGGGCTGGGTATTCTTCATGGAGTTGCTGGTGCCGTTCCTGGTGTTTCTGCCGCGGCGCCCGCGCCAGTTCGCGGCCTGGACCACCATCCTGACCCAGGTTCTCATTATGCTGACCAGTAACCACAACTTCTTCAACCTGCTCAGCATCGCACTCTGCCTGTTGCTATTAGACGACCGCGCCCTGCAGCGCTTCCGTTTGCCGCTCGTGCGCCCGGGTTCTGGCTGGTTCGGCCGGGACAGGCCGAATAACGCAATCATAGGCCCGGGACGACTGGCGACGGCCAGTGCGGGACTGCTGGCGGTGGCTATCGTGTCGTCCACGCTCACCATGATGTGGTCCACGCTGAGCAAGCAGCCATTGCCGGCCATAAATGAAGTCGTGGTCCGCGGCCTGGTGCAGTGGCATGTGATCAACAATTACCATGTGTTCCCGGTGATGACCACGGAACGTCCGGAACTCGTCATCGAGGGTTCCGGCGACGGGGAGACCTGGCAGGCCTACGGATTCCGCTACAAGCCGGGTGAGTTGACGCGCCGGCCGGTGTTCAATATCCCGCACCAGCCGCGCCTCGACTGGCAGATGTGGTTCGCGGCGCTGGCGCCCCCCTACACCCGGGTGTCCTACTGGATCCATGATTTTATCCAGCGCCTGCTGGAAGGTTCCCCGGACGTGCTGGCGTTACTGGAACACAACCCGTTCCCCGGGCAGCCGCCGCGCTTCGTGCGCGCACGCCTGGAGCTCTACCGCTTCGCCAGTCCGGCGGAGAAAAAGTCGACCGGGCAGTGGTGGACCCGCGAGCCTGTGGGGCTCTATCTGCCGCCGCGGGAAAAGGGAGGGTAACGCAGGGGAGGGATTGGCCGGCTGTCCGGTCGATCGATCCGGCATCAGCCGGTTGTCTGTTTACTCCATAATTCCGGCAAGTACGGCCTCGTCCTCGAAGTCGTGAGTAAAGTCCGTGCTGGGTTCCTGTACAAGATTGCCCTGTATGAAATCGATGTTGTATTGCCAGAGTTTGACAAGGCAGTGGGCATCATCGACATGCTCGGCAATAGACAGTGTCCTGGTACTGCGTGCGAGGTCGACGATAGACCTTACTTTCTTCTGATTGTCCTTGTTGCTGGCCAGGTTGTTGATCAGCGAGCCGTCAATCTTCAGAAAATCCACGGACAGATGCTTGATCATTTCAGGCTTGTTGGCGTATCCGAAATGCTCGATGGCCACCTTGCAGTCAAGGGCCTGTACGGCCTTTACAAAGGTCTGTGTTTCCTGCGGTCTGCCTGCCGCAACCGATTCCGGTATTTCGAAAATAATGTGATCGCCCTTCAGGTCAAACTGCATGAGCTGCAGTTTGATCCACTCGGGGAGTTGCGGGTCAGTGATGGTCTCACCCGACAGCTTGATGAAGAACGATATACTCCCCTTTTTCTTGTGCATGCCAGCCAGTGTCTTGAAGGCCATCTGGATCACCCGGCAGTCAATATCCCTGATCAGGGGCGACTTTTCGGCCATGGACAGGAATTGCCCGGGCAATATGCCATGACCATCCTCATCGAGGATGCGCAGCAGTACCTCGTAGTGTCCGTCTGATCGGCCATTCAGGCTGATGACCGGCTGGTAGACCAGGTAAAAGCGGTCCTCTTCTATTGTTCTCCTGACCATGTCATCCATTCTTTTTTCGACTTCATGATCAATTTGCGCGTCAATGGTGGTGCTGTGGACATGGATCTGGTTGCCGCCGGATGTGCGGGCAAGTTCGCAGGCAAGGTCGGCTCGCGAATGCGCATTCTGGGCATCCTTGACGTGTTCGTTGATGACGCATATGCCGATACTGCTGGTCGTGCTGACGATATGATCACCCGCGGTCATGGTGTGCTTTTCTATCCTGGCACGGAGGGTCTCGGCGAGCTGATAGGCACCTTCCTTGTAACCGTAATTATTCAGGATGGTGAACGTGTAGTCTCCAAACCGGGCAATCATGTTTTCGTGTCCGTAGACCTCCCTCGTCAGGCCGGCAATCTCCCTGATCAGGGTGTCGCTGGCGGCAACGCCGATCTTCTCGCGAATGGACTTGAAGTTATCGAGCAGGATAAACGTCACCGCCTGGAAAAGCCCGGATTTGACGCTGGTGGTGATGTTCTTCTCAAGCACATCCATGAAATACTGGCGAGAGTAAAGTCCGGTCATTATGTCATGGTGCTTGAGCGTGTCCGGCAATACATCGTCTGATACCTGTTCACCGCAGCTGCGAACCTTGATCTGTGTGCAGGGTTTGCTGTCAAATTCGATCGCGGAAAATTCAGCACCGGCTTCGGTAGGCTCTGCTTCATCCTGTACCACTCTGACCTTGAGCTTTGTAATGCCACGCCTGTGGTGCGGATTGTGTCCTAACTCCTCGAGAACCTGATCGGGGCCCAGGTCAATCCAGTTCGACAGCGGTTCGCCAATGATCTCGTCGTCGTCATCGAGGCCAAGCAAATTGCAGTATGAGCGATTGGCGTAGATATGGTTGCCCTCGTGGATATACGCAATGGCACTGCGGCAGTCCTCCGTCAGGTCAATGCAGCGAACTTCCTTTTCGCTCAGGCTGTTTTCCAGTTCATTGATTCTGTGCTGCAGCCTGATTACCTCGAAGTCATTTTCCAGGCGGCTGACCCTGCGATGCAGCATGACGGCCCTGAGCTCCTTGTTAACCGTTCGCAGCAGTTGCTTCGACTGCCCGTTCTGGATGACGGCGGCCGCGCCGCAATTTTCAGCGGCGGTCGCGCTGCGCTTCGTCATTTTGTCGACGATCACGATAAGCGGTATTTCAGCGGCATCCTGCGTGAGCAGGGCAATTACGGATTCCAGGTCGGGCATCCTGTCGCCCTTGCCGTAGAGAACGATATCCGTTGTCGTGGTCGCCAGCTGTTCTTCCAGCTGCTCGAGGGTTTCGGGCTGGAAAGAGTGCACCGTATAACCTGCCTCCTGTAGTACGGCGGCCTGTTGCTTGTACCTGTCTCTTACACCTTCAACGATTAGAATGTGATGCGATACCATTCCTCGCTTGCCCCTTGACACTTCCGGCCCGCCCGACTCTGGCGTCGGACAGGTCTTGCACAACTACCTCTGATTACCCCTTTTTCGGCAAATTCGGGGGAGTCTTGATATATATATGGCCTTTTCGGGCAATCAGAATCGGGAAAAACCGGGCCTGGCCCCTTGATGATCTGGCTTCAACCGGCGCCCGCCCAGGGGTTTAGCGGCTCTGGCTGGCCTGCCGGAGCCCGGGCTGCATTGTTGCTTTGCCCTGGAGGGCTAGGAAAGCAGGGGGGGTTGGGAGAGAATGTATTCGGATACATTTGAGGGGGGATGACCATGCTCAATGCAGGTGAACAGGCGCCAGCCATCGAGCTGCCCGATACCGATATGAAACCGCGCAGCCTGTCAGAATTCGCCGGCAGGTACGTGGTGCTGTATTTCTACCCCAAGGATGACACGCCTGGTTGCACCATACAGGCCAGCGAGTTTACCGATCTCATCGACGAATTCGAGGGCGCGGATATCCAGATAGTCGGTATCAGTACCGACGACTGCTTCAGTCACCAGGCCTTTCGCGAGAAATACGGTCTCAGGGTGCTGCTGCTGGCGGATGTCGAACAAGAGGTCTGCAATCGCTACGGCGTGATCCAGGAGAAAGAGAAGCAGGGCATCAGGAAACTCGGGGTCGTCCGCTCGAGTTTTGTCATCGACCCGGCTGGGAAACTGGCCTATGTGGAATATGGCGTTACACCCAGGGACCATGCCAGAAAAATGCTGGAATTCGTCAAGGAGCATAGGCACGGATAGAGGAGGCAGGTTCATTAATTCGCAATAATGAATCTGCTCCTGTTCTGATGCGTGTCCTCCTGCTGTCCGCGTATGACGCGTACAGTCACCGGCGCTGGCGCGAGGGCCTGGTGGCGGCATTTCCCGACTGGGACTGGAGCGTGCTCACGCTGCCGCCGCGTCATTTCAACTGGCGTATCCGCGGCAACAGTCTCAGCTGGGCGTTTACCGAGCAGGCCCGGCTTGCGCGGCCCTGCGATCTGCTGATTGCCACTTCCATGACAGACCTGGCCACCCTGAAGGGGCTGGTGCCGGGGCTGGCGGGCGTGCCGACCCTGGTGTATTGCCACGAGAATCAGTTTGCCTACCCGGTGGGGCGTGAGGAGACGCTGCGTCTGGAGCCCCGCATGGTCAACCTCTACACCACGCTGGCCGCTGACCGGGTGGTATTCAATTCCGCCTGCAACCGCGATTCGTTTCTTGCCGGGGTACAGGCCCTGCTGGACAAAATGCCGGACGCGGTGCCACCGGGCATTGCCGGGCGGATCGGTGCGCGCAGCCGAATCCTGCCGGTACCGCTGGAGGCGCACTGGTTTTCCCGGCGGCTGCCAGGGCCCGAAGCCGGTGCCCCGTTCACCATAGTCTGGAACCATCGCTGGGAATACGACAAGGCGCCGGAGCGCCTGTATCAGGCCCTCCTGCAGCTGCGCGCGGCGGGTATCGAGTTCAGGGTGCATGTCATTGGCCAGCAGTTCCGCGAGCAGCCGCCGGTGTTTGCCGAAATGCAGCAGGCGCTTGCCGGTTGTATCGGGGAATGGGGCATGGTCCGGGATGCCGCGGACTACCGCGCGCTGCTGCGGCAGTCGCACGTGGTGCTGTCCACGGCCCGGCACGAGTTTCAGGGACTCGCGGTACTCGAGGCCGTGGCCTCGGGCTGCATCCCGCTGGTACCCGACCGGCTGGCCTACCCTGAATGGCTGGCTCCGGAATACCGCTACCCGTCGTCGCCCGCTGATCCGGAACGGGAAAGCGGGGACATCGCCCGGCGACTTATGCTGCTCGCGGAGCAGCATACGCAGGGCGTGCTGCGCCCGCCGCCGGATGTCTCCGGCCTGTCCTGGTCACGCCTCGGGCCGGACTATGCGGCCGAGATCGGGCACCTGCTGTCGTGATCAGTACCCGTGGCGCCAGCCGGGCCCGTAACCGCGGTAGTGCCGGTAACCGGGACCGTAGTTGTACTCGTACCCATAGTCGGGCCGCAGGCGTTCATAATATTCATGTCGCTGCTCGGCTATTTGCTGTTGCCAGTCGCTGCGTGCCCGGTTCCATTGCCGGCGTGCTTCTGCGTCCGGGTTGTTCCACCAGCGGCGGGCGCTGCGATGGCGTTCCATGGCCTCCTTACGCGCATCTATTTGAGCCTTTCTGAGTTCGCGCATACGGTCCATGCGCCCGGTCCAGCGACTAACGCGGCTGGTTGTGGGCTGTTCCGCCTCTGCTGGTTCCGCCGCCGATTCGGCTTCCGGGGCTGCGGCCTGTTCGGCTTCCGGGGCCGCGGCCTGTTCGGTTTCCGGGGCTGCGGCGGGTTCGGTTTCCACGGCCCAGGCGCTACCCACCGTACCGGTCAGTGCCAGGCTGATCAGCACGGCAAGCGGCAGCTGTCTTGGGTTTCCTGTTTTCATGTTGACCTCCAAATGCTGATTGCCGGAACACCATCAGTGGTATCCGGCCATTGTTTGCGCCTGATCTCGATTTTATCCCTTCCGGGTTGCTGCAGCCTTGACGCCCGTCAATTCCGCCCGTGTCCCCGGCCCGGCTTGCAGCGGGTGTCGCCGGCGACTACGGTCAGTCTATGCTGGCGATCTACGGAATCGGATCAACTAACAATGACATCGGACAGACAGACAGTCGTGCACGGCGGGCATTCAACCCAGCGGCCGCTGCCGCTGGTATTGCGGGGTATGCGCCTGCTGTTTTCCCGAATTGGGCCCGTACTTCCTGGCCTTATGGGACGCTGGGCCTACCGCTTGTGGTTCCGGACCCGGCGGTTCCCCGAGTCGGCCACCGGCAAACAGGCGAGCAGCCGTGCCCTGCGCAGCACCCTGCAGGTCAACGGCATCCCGGTTGCCGTCTATGCCTGGGGGCAGGGTCCGGTGGTGCTGTTCGTGCATGGCTGGTCGGGGCGTGGCAGCCAGGCCGCGGCCTTTGTCGAGCCCCTGACAGGCGCAGGCTACCGGGTGGTGGCGGTGGACGCCCCCGGGCATGGCAATTCGCCGGGTGATCGGACCACCCTGTTTGAATGTGCGGCCGTTTTGCAGGCGGTTGCCGGGGAGCAGGGTCCCGTGTACGCGGCGGTAACCCATTCCTTTGGCGGTATGGTGCTCGCCTATGCCATGCGCCATGGTATGGCGGTCGAGCGGGTGGTGATGATCAGTCCGCCTGCCGATCTGGAGTTTCTGCTCGACAGTTTTGCACAGTTGCTCGAAATGCCCGCGGCAGTGAGAGCCGTGTTGAGCTGCAAGCTGGAGCAGCGTTTTGATGCAGACCTCATGGACCGGGTCTCTACCGTACGCAACGTCAGTACCCTTGCCGTGCCTGCCCTGATCCTGCATGACGAGGATGATGCGAGCGTGCCCTGGCAGCAAGGTCAGCGGGTCGCTACTGCCTGGGCAGGCACCCGCTTCATCAAAACGCAGGGCCTGGGCCACGGACGCATCCTGCGCGACCCCCAAACACTCGAGGCGGTTGTTGAATTCATTAAGGGCTGAACCGCGGGCACCCTGAGCTTGGACTCCGTGTGCCCCCGCGTTATCCTGACAAGCACATGAAGCTTTATCTTGCACAACACGGTGAAGCAGAGACCAGTGAGGTCGATCCCGAACGCCCCCTGAGCGGACAGGGCCGGGAGGATGTACAGGCCATGGCTGCCTTGCTGGCCTCTTCCGGCGTGCGGGTTGAGCGTGTCTGGCACAGCGGCAAACTGCGCGCGCAGCAGACCGCACTGATACTGGCCGGCGAGTTGCTGACTGCTGGCAAGGCGGAGCCGATTGACGGGATTCGTCCGAATGACCCGGTCGAGGCCTTTGTTGCGGATGTCGACGTCTGGGAGCAGGACACCCTGCTAGTCGGCCACTTGCCATTCATGGCGCGCCTGGTGTCGCTGCTCCTGACCGGTAACCCGCAGCGGGACGTCGTGGATTATCAACCCGGTAGTGTCGCCTGCCTGGAACGGCGTGATGCTGATGCGTGGGTGCTGGCCTGGATGATCCGCCCGGATCTGCTGGCCAGGGGTGCCGAAGACCTGTGAAGCGGGAAGCACATCCATGAGCCTGCGCGGCATCGTCCCCCCCGACCCGGAGACCGGCGTTTCCCAGGAACGCTTCGCGGTGATCTTCACCCCGCGCCAGAACCGCAAGCGCTATCCGGCCGGCTGTGTCGAGATCTTCGAGACCGAGGCGGCAGCGCTGGCCGCGGCCGATCCGGACAACAAGCGCCACGCGGCGCGCGTGGTCGGGCCGTCCAAGTCGTCCGAGGGGCAGTTCCTGTATTACCTGCTGGAGTGGCTGGCATAAGCGGCTGTATTACTGAATATTACGGCGTCTGCCGCACCTTCTGGTACGTTTAGTAAACGATGAAATAAATAACGATTTAATGCATGTGTTGCGTCGATCGGTTGAAACCTCAACCCAAAAAGATCTTTGCAGTCAGGATATGGAGACAAATCTGATTCTGGTGTAGGAATTGGCTTACATCAACTCCAGCAACAAATATTCACCTATCATGTGTAAATGGTAACAATATTGTGCGCAATGCCGAGTTGAGCTCTAACGACTGCTATACTATTAGATGCTCATTCATGGTGAATTAATCATGAACAAATCACGTCAACCGGGTGCTGTGTGTGCCGTTTTGTCCACACTTTTCATCATGACAGCCAATGCACCATTTACTGGCCGCCTGCCAACAACCCCAGGCGGTAGTGACTGCCAGGCATATTACGATGACCAGCTGTAGATTACTTGATCGGCCAATGCCAATATCAACCCACATGAATCCGCGTAGCCCCAATATTTCTCACGAGCACAGTGAACAATACGGGAAAAAAGTAATTATTCGACTGGTTGCGTTCTGGGTTGCTTTCGTATGGGCTGTAAATTGTGCGGCCTCTCCTCCACCTTTATTGATTGCGGGATTCCTGTCAAATCCGCTCGACGGTACCTCGGTGGAGAATACAAACCAGGCGGGCGAGGCCATCTTGTTGGTGAACACCACCGATACTGTGCTGGCCCTGGACAATTACGCTATCACTGATTTTGAACCCGGTGTCACAAACCAGGCTGTCTTTCCGCCGGGTTCTGTGCTGGGGCCATATGGGCGGCTGTGGATCGCCCGGGATGCCGCTGTATTTTTCCGCGACATGGGTTTTGCACCCGACTATGAGAGCGGGGCCCTGAATGGCGACCCCAATGTACCCAATCTGGATATTCCGCTAGATTTACTCTCACTGGACCACACAGGGGATGAGGTGGCGATTACCATCGCGGGTGATCACACCAATGTTGTTGATCTGGTGCTGATCTCTGCCGGTGACAGTTACGACGATGCAGCGGTCCTCATCAATGCCAACTGGTCGGGTGCCGGTGTCGAACCGTATATTCCTCCAGTAATGGGTACACGGGGGACGCTCGAAATGCGTAAGATTGTGGACAACCAGTTTGTCGATACGGATACGGCGGTTGATTGGATTTCCGAGACAGTGACGGTTACCTACCCCGTGCTCGGCCGGCGAACCTTTCGCGCAGGCTGGCTGGTCGACGCCTATCTCGATGGTCCACTGGAGGTGACGGTACCCAGCACCTTTTCAGTCTATTTGTCACCGGACAATGCGTATGAAGGGGTAAGAGATCTTATCCAGAGCGCCCAGGAGTCGATCCTGCTCAAGACCTATCTGTTTGATAGTCAAAGCATCACTAACCTGCTCATCCAGAGACTCCAGGCCGGTGTTTCCGTCACGGTTCTCATGGATTTCGGAGATGAAAATCCTCGCAGTGCAAAAGACACCCCACTCAATCAAAGGGCCAGGCATGTGGCTGAACAACTGACGAACGCGGGTGGGCAGTTCTTCTATAAGCGCGCCCCCAGCAGTACACGTGCCAGCCGTTTTTACCTGATGCACGAGAAATCTATTATCGTCGACGGGGAGCGTGTGATGTGGGGTTCAGGAAATCCCTCACCGTCTTCATTCCCACCGGATGACAAGTCCGATGGCGTCACCTTCGCGAACCGCGATGGTTGGGCTATGACTGACGCACCCCCGATCGTTTCGTACCTGACCGACGTGTTCTATCAGGACCTGTCGGGATACGATATGTTTGAGTATCCGGCCGGGCCCGAGGGGCTAGAGGAGTTCCGCTGGCTGCAGGGCATGAAAACTGCCTTCAATGCCCTTCCCGACACGACCAGTTATGAGATTCGCCACCCTGAGCCGCTCGAGGTTCAGGGCGATATCGGCTACGAGCTTGTGCTTGGGCCCGAGAATGTCCTGATGCAGGGGCGTGGAAACCTCGACCTGGTTAATCGGGCCGGTGCCGGGGATGTTATCCTGGCGCAGGTAAACATAACCTCTACCTGGGACGGTGAGGCTGCACTCAATACACGGCTACAGTCCTACGTCGAGGCGGCCCGTCGTGGTGCCAGGGTACGTATATTGATCGATGGCTACCATGTTGTTACAGAGCGCAATCTACCTATCTATAACTACCTACTTGGTATTATAGCCGCCGAAGATATCGACCTAGAGACCCAGATGGGTCTTGCAGGCGCCAAACGTTTGCATAACAAGTTGATATTGGCCGAGATTAATGGTGAGAAATTTGCTTCAATCGGATCGCTCAATGAGAGCGAGAAAGCCTACAAGCTTACTCGCGAACTACAGATAATTGTGAAATCCGATGCAGTCCACACCTATCTGAGGAATATGTTCGATCTTGACTGGGCCTGCAATGCGGATCCGGCTGAATGCATAGCTCCCGTGCAGCCCGATGCAGATCTCGATGGAATATTGGATTCTGTAGATAACTGTCCCTGGATTGCCAACAGTAACCAGCTCGATGCCGACAATGATGGTGTTGGTGACGCATGTGATAATGGTGATAGTGATAGCGATGGTCTGAATGATGCAGATGAGGTTGCTGCGGGCACCGACCCGCTGAATCCCGATACCGACGGGGACACTTACCTGGACGGCGAGGAGGTTGCGGCAGGTTCAGATCCGCTGGATCCAGCCTCGGTTCCCACGCCTCCTGATGGCGATCTGAATAACGACGGTGTGGTCAATGCTGCGGACGTATTGATTGCCACTCGCATTATATTTGGGTTTATTACAGCTACACCGGATCAACAGCTGCGCATGGACGTTGCGCCTTTAGCTGATGGTGTGCCGATGCCAGATGGTGCGCTCAACACAGCAGACCTTTACATTATCCTGCGCAAGGCCACTGGCCAGATTAGCTTCTAGTCTGCAGGCCTGGGTTTGGCCGGTTTCGGAAATACCAGGAAAATACCCGAATAATTTAGTCTGATGACCGGTTGCGACCCAAAACGAAAGTCCAGTATTATATAAATGGCTCAAAAGCAAATGGCTCAAAAGCAGGTTGAAGCGGACGTTTATTTTTGCTGGCGAATTTGCTCTGATCGCTGCGCCTGATCCAGGTCACAAACTGTAGTTTTTCAAGGGACATATGGCTCCCATTTGAGGTTAACTCAGTTTGCAGCCGTTCTCGCAGAAATTGGCGAAGGCGCGCAAAACCCGGAGTGCATGCTGCCCACCTTTGCCATCTCGACGGCGGCGGTGCGGCATCCCGAGAGGGTAACCAGCGAGACGGACAACGCCCGGACACACAATATGACAATAAACAAACTTTGGATTTTACCGGGTATGGCCGTGGTGATCGGGATCTTCATGCTTGGCTGGATGATCGGGTCGGGCCGTGCGCCGGAGCAACAGTCACAGGGACTTGACCGGTCTGAGACACAGCCAATCACTACTGTTGGAAGCCAGGCTGACATAAAGCGGGATGGGCGTACTGCCACTACTGCTGAACCTTTCGAGACACCGACCGCTTTGATCGCCCGTCAGAAGTCCAGACAGCTACCTGCCGGTGGGGCCAGGAATTCCCTCGTCGCTATGGAAAGAAGACTCATTTCATCTGCCACTGATGATCTGCAGGCAATTCTAAGGGTAACGCAAGACTACCGGGTGCTGTCGGCTGTCTCCGCCGGCTATAGAAAAAAAGCGGCTAGTGGTGTCAGCACACGCCCGCAGGCCACTACTGGCCTGACCGGCAATCCCCAAGACACCGGGGAGGCGGCTCTGGACTCAACCGCATCCTCTGACATGGGCAAACCCGGCAAGACGGCGTCCGGGGAGACGGCATTCCTCGCTCCCTCTAAGGATAATGCAGCCGATGAAGGATCGACTCCCCCGAGGTCGTCGCATACCACCACCACCAGCACAGCCATGGTCATGCAACATCAGGAGGCTGTCACTGAACAGTCGCCCGCGGACACTGCTGGCAGCAAGGGTCCCTGGGTTATCAATCTTGTTTCCGCACCGAGCAAGGCTGATGCGGACCGCATGACGAAAAAAGCCCTTACCAGGGATATTCTAACGGAACAGCAAGAAGTCACCGTCAAGGGCAAGCCATACTGGCGCGTCCAGATGACCGGCTTTGCAACTGCGGAGGACGCCAGAAACCATTCCGAGGCTGCCAGGGAAAAACTGGGGCTCAAGTCCGTATGGATCATGAAACGATGAATTCACTCTGGTCGTCGGGAATAATAACCTGGCTTTACGGGGTCGGACCTCGCCAACCTATTGAAGCAGCTTGAATAAGCTTTAAATATAGTCTGTATTATTGCCTTAACGGGTCTTTTCCGGGGCCAAAATAATATGTTTAAGACGAACAGGCGCTAGCAATTTTATTGCATAGAAAATGGTGTGGTGATTAGAGGCCCCGAACACCATGGACGCGCCATATGGGGATCGAAAAAGGCGTTATAAGCCCTCAAAACAGCTCCTAACAGGGGCAAGTAACAAGTGATTCAGCGGGTTGTAGAGGTCCGACCCCCTAGAGCTTCAAAACCCCCTAGAGTTCCCCTCTCCTAACAGGGGCAAGTAACAAGTGATCCAGCGGGTTGTAGAGGTCCGACCCCCTAGAGCCTGTCACTAGAGCCCTACGGAGGGTGCCCTGGCCCACTACGGCCAGGCCGAGGCCCTGGCACTGGATAACCTGGAGATGAAGTTATGGCATGCCGTCTCGCTGGTCAATTCCGGCCGGATCGAGGCGGCCGCGCAGCTGTTCGAGAGCATATTCCGGCAGGACCGTGACTGGCAGGTGCTGTTGCCACGGCTGGCCGATGAGGAATTGATCGCTGTGGATGACGCGACCCTGTCGCGACTCGTCAACGTGCTGCCGCGCGAGGCCGTGCACTGAAGCGAACCGGGAGCGATAATCAAACTGTCAACGAAGTGGAGGGGAATGCCAATGAAAAGGCTGAACGCGAAGTGGTTGGGTGCGATGCTGCTGGTGTCGTGGCTGGTGCCGCTACCTGCGCTGGCTGCAGAGGATGTCCTGCCGGCCAGGCTGATGACGCTGGAGCTGGCACGGGATATTGCCCAGGGCACCGTCGATGCCTGTCGGGAGATGGGCTACCAGGTTTCCGTGGTGGTAGTCGATCGCAGTGGCCGCACCATGGTGCTGTTGCGCGATGTGTTTGCGAACCAGTACACCAATGAGCTGGCCCGGGGCAAGGCCAATGCCGTGGTGCTCGGCAGTGTCAGTACCGCCGAGCTGAAGGCCAACCGCGGCGATATCGCCGCCGAACTGAACCTGCTGGACGGGATCATCATCCTGGAGGGCGGGCTGCCCATCCAGGTGGCCGGTTCCATGATCGGCGCCGTGGGGGTCAGCGGCGCGCCGGGCGGCGACAAGGACGCGGCCTGTGCGCAGAAGGGCCTCGACGCCGTGCAGGAGCGCCTGGAGTTCGCCGACTAGGGTGTCGCCTGCACCGGTTCAGTTGCAGGTCAGCACCAGCTTGCCGACGGTCTGTCCCGATTCCAGGTCGGTGTGTGCCCGGGCCACCTGTTCGAAGGGATAGCAGGTCACGGCCGGCATCCCGAGTCGGCCCTCATCCAGCCAGTGCAGCAGCTGCTGCAGGCCGGACGCCATCAGGTCGGACTTGTCGAACAGAAAACTCAGGTTGAATCCCAGCACGCTGCGGTTGCGGGTGGTCAGGCTGAAGGGGCTGAAGCGCGGGGTACGCAAGTAGTTCCAGGCCAGCTTGAGCCGTCCGGGCATACCGCCCGTCTTGGGCAGCATGGTATGAAACCCGTAGACGACCAGCCGGCCGACCGGTGCCAGGTGTTGGTAGCTCTGTCCCAGGGTCGCGATGCCGTTGGCATCCAGGATGATGTCATATCCACCCGGGGCGAGGCGCTCGGCCTCGACCCACAGGTCCCGGGTCGACTTGTCGATGACGGCGTCGGCACCCAGCGCCTGGACCGCGTCGACCTTGTGCGCGGCACCGACCACACCGATCACCCGGCAGCCGGCAATCTTGCCGAGCTGCACCAGCATGCTGCCGACACCGCCGGCCGCGGAATGCACCAGGATGGTCTCACGGGCACGCGGGTGGGCCAGTTCGAACAGGGCGAACCAGGCGGTCAGGGCAATCCCGGAAAACCCGGCGGCCTGTTCCAGTGTCAGTGGCCCCGGCAAGGTAAAGACCTGATTGCGCGGGACCAGGAGCTGGGTGGCATAGGCGTTGAATCGGGTGATGGCCATCACCCGGGTACCGGGGGTCAGGTCGGTGACGTTGTCACCGCAGGCCCTGACGGCGCCGGCGACCTCGAAGCCGGGGGTGACTGGGTAGCCGACGTAGTGTTTTGCGGAGGCGTAAAGGCCCATGCGGGTCACGCAGTCCGCATAGTTCACGCCGATGGCGGCGACGTCTATGAGCACTTCACCGGGACCGGGCGACAGGTCCGGATGTTCCTCGATGGTCAAGCGGTCATAGCCGCCGGGTTTGTGAATGACGACCTTGCGCATGTTTTGCCAGAGGGGATATGCAGGTACAGGCGGGCCACTGTGCCCGGTCGATCAGCTGTCGTCGCTTCGCTTGTCTTTCCTGCCGCCCGTGTCGAGCTTGACCACCACGGAGGTCTGGGGTTCGTCGACAAACCGCGGCCGCATGGTCATTGGCCGCCCGGCCTCTTCCGCCAGTTCGGCTTCGCGGGCGGTGATCAGGCCCAGGCACTCGCGGATGCCCTTGACGGTATCGTCCGACAGCGGGTGGCGATAGCCGGGCCGGGTGTAGGTGTCCTTGGCGATGTCGGTCAGCACGCGCTTCATTACGCGCAGGATGCGTTCTTCCTTGCCGGGTTCCTGCTCTGCCATGTCTATACCTTGTCGAGAGTCGCCAGATGCGCAGGTGGATATTGTCGCATAGTTCCAGTATGAAACAGAGGGCGCCTTAGTCCTTGATATACATATAGCTCCAGGTACATCCGCCGAGTTTCCGCAGTGCCGCCAGCAGGGTCTCCACCGGCACGGCCTCGGAAGGGAAGATCCCCCAGATCTCGATGAAGGTGCGAGCGAAGCCACCGTGCCTGCGGAAATTGAGGTCATAGAGGCGTCCCCGGTGGCCGCATTCCGTGCAGATCCATTGCGTGTTACCGGGGTCCGTTTCCCAGCCGCGCAACAGCTCCGGCCAGCGCGACACTACCTGCCGGCAGTGCGGGCACCTGGGTGGCGGCGCCCGGGTGCCGGCGCGAAAGCGAATGCGGTTCCGGTTTGCCACCAGGCGCAGATGGCAAAAGCGGCCCTCGGCACAGGCGGCTTCGCGCGCCGCGGCATCGTCCGGGGGTTCCAGTTCGATCAGGGGTGAACAGCCCAGGAAGGTCACCAGTTGCAGAAAGCGCTCTCCGACCAGGTGGTGCGTCCGGCCCTGGCAACGGAATGCCGCGCCGATCAGGCCAATGGATTCCAGTCCCTGCACCAGCTCATCGGTGTCGATGGCCGGAGCGTCAGCCAGCGAGGGATACAGGATCAGTTTGTCGGTGGCCATGCGCATTAGTGGTGAATTGGCTGAATTGTCTTGCCTGGGGCGGCGGGAACCACCGCTGTTCCTGCGTGTCTGCATGCATCATAATAAGTGCCAGCCGTGCTGGCTGCTACCCGAGGCCGACCAAGATGACATCTGGCGATGAGTTTTCTATCCATGCCCTGGAACTGGGGCCCATGGAAAACTTCGTCTACCTGATCCACGATCATGCCACTGATCGGGCGGCCGTGGTGGATCCCGCCTGGGAGGTACCCGAGGTGCTGGCCCTGGCGCAGCGCCGGGGCATCACCATCACCGACATCCTGTTGACCCACAGCCACCATGACCACATCAACGGCATTGAGGCGGTGCTGGAGAGGTTCGACGCCCAGCTGCACTTGCTGAAGGACGAGGCGCGTTTCTGGGGTAACTACCTGGACCTGCCGACCCTGCATCACGGCGGCGACCGCATCGAGCTGGGCGAGACCGCCATCCAGGTGTTGCACACCCCCGGGCATACCCCCGGCTCTGCCTGTTACCACATCGGCGACAGCCTGATCACCGGGGACACCCTGTTCGTCTTCGGTTGCGGCCGCTGCGACCTGCGCGGCGGTGATCCCGAACAGATGTATGTCACTTTGAAGGACATGGCGGAACGGCTGCCTTCAACGACCCGGATCCACCCGGGCCACAATTACGCGGAGAAGAGCACCTCGACCCTGGAGGAACAGGTCGCGGGCAACCCCTTCATGCACTTCGATACCCGTGAGCAGTTCATCCAGTACCGCATGCACTATCATGACCGGTATCGCGATTCGCCCTACGGCCCGGTACGCAAGGGCGAGGAAATGAAGTAATCCACCCGGGATAAGGGAATCCGCCATGCACAACCGTTACCGCCAGTTCTACCGCTACCCCATACTGGCCCTGCTGATTGCACTGCTGGGCGCCTGCGCCACCCTGGGTCCCTACAAGGAGCCGCCGCGCGTTTCCCTGGCAAGTATCCAGCCGAAGCAGATGGGCCTGCTGGAGCAGCGCTATGGCCTGCAACTCAGGATTCTGAATCCCAATGACACGGCGATTCCTCTCGAGGGTCTGAGCTACACCCTGGAGATCAATGGCCGCGAATTCGCCTACGGGGTCAGCCGGCAGTCGGTCTCGATCCCGGCCTACGGCGAGGCCCTGCTGGACGTCGATGTGGTGAGCAATCTGCTGAACGTGCTGCAACAGGTGCAGGAGATGGGCGCCGAAAAGCGCAGCAGTCTCAACTACCGCCTGTCGGGGAAGATGAACCTGGCCAGCCGGGTCGCTTCGCTGCCGTTCGACTACCAGGGTGAACTGAACTACCTGCCGGCGGATGCGGCCGCGCCCTGATGCCGCTGGCGTGAGCGGTTTCCGCGCCTGGCGGGTTCATGAACACCAGGGCGCCATCAGTGCGCGCCTGGAAACCCTCGAGGTCGATGAGCTCACGCCGGGTGATGTCACCCTGCGTGCCCGTTATTCCAGTGTGAACTACAAGGATGCCCTTGCCGTGACCGGGAAGGGCAGGATCATCAGGCGCTTCCCCCTGGTTGCCGGGATTGACGTTGCCGGGGTGGTGACTGATTCGGGCGATACCCGCTTCAGGCCCGGGGACGAGGTGCTGGTGACGGGTTGCGGGCTGGGTGAAGACCACGACGGCGGTTTCTCCGAGGTGGTGCGGGTGCCGGCCGACTGGGTGGTGCCGCTGCCCGACGGCCTGTCGCTGTTCGAGGCTATGGCCATCGGGACGGCCGGGTTTACCGCGGCCCTGGCCATCGACCGCATGGAACAGGCCGGTCAACAGCCGGACCACGGTTCCATCGTGGTCACGGGTGCCAGCGGCGGGGTGGGCAGCTTCGCGGTCGACCTGCTGAATGCCCGTGGCTACCCGGTGACCGCAGTGACCGGCAAAGCCGATGCCGCTGACTATCTCAGGCAACTGGGTGCGGGCACGGTGCTTGACCGCCGTACCCTTGCCCTGGGTGAGCGGCCCCTGGAAAAGGCCCGCTGGGGCGGAGCCATCGATACCCTGGGCGGCGCGGTGCTGGCCTGGCTGACGCGCACGGTCGGTCCCTGGGGAACGATTGCCAGCATCGGCATGGCCGGCGGGACCGAACTCAATACCACCGTCATGCCTTTCATCCTGCGTGGTGTCAGTCTGCTGGGCATCACCTCGGCCAACTGTCCCATGGCGCGCCGGCGCCGGGTCTGGCAGCGCCTGGCCGGCGATCTGCGGCCGCCGCACCTGCAGGAGATCGTCACCGGGGTGGTGTCCCTGGAGGAGTTGCCGGAGGTGTTCGAGCGGCTGCTCGCCGACCGGCACCGGGGCAGGACCATCCTGCGGATTGCCGGCAGCGCCGGCTGAACTGATGCCCGGGCTACGGCGGCCGGCCGATGAATATGGCAGCTTTCGGCGCGCGGTCCTCGCTGTTGCGCTGTTCATTGGCGCGCTCTGGGTCATCGAACTGGCCGATAATGCATTCCACCTGAACCTTGCCCATTTCGGCATCTATCCGCGCGAACCGACCGGTCTCCGGGGGGTGTTGTTTGCTCCCCTGATACACGGCAGCTGGGGGCACCTGATCTCAAACAGTGTCTCGTTTGCAGTGCTGGGGGTGGCGCTGCTGTATGGCTACCCGCGCTCCCGGGGCTACGTGCTGCTGCTGATCTACCTGGGATCGGGTCTGGGTGTATGGCTGTTTGCCCGCAGCAGTTTTCATTTCGGTTCCAGCGGGCTGACGCACGGCATGATGTTCTTCATCTTTGTCAGCGGCATCCTGCGCCGCGACAAGCTGTCCATTGCCCTGGCGATGATCGTTTTCTTCCTCTATGGGGGGATGATCTGGAGCATTTTCCCCAACGAGCCGGGCGTGTCCTATGAGAGCCATTTCTTCGGTGCGCTGATGGGGCTGATCGCGGCTTTCCTGTTCAGGGGCATGGACCCGGTGCTACCGGTCAAGTCCTATGAATGGGAGGGTGAGGATCTCGAATGGTTTGATGAATCCAATGACGATCAATGGCATAGAGGTGAGGGCGACGACGACAGGTGGTAGCGGGAGGCGTGCCCGGGGCGGCAGCTGCTAGACTGGGCAACATACAGTCGATTTCAGCCCCGGGCCCGCTGGCTGCCCGGGTTCAGGCGAGGTACATGACGATGAGACAATCCACTTTGATACTGCTGCTGACGGGGCTTGTGCTGGGGGGCGGTGCCTGCACATCCACCCTGACGGGCGACGTCTATTCCAGATCCGAGGCCCGCCAGGAGCAGCGGGTCGAATTCGGCCAGGTCGAATACGTCCGGCCGGTGGTCATCGAGGGCACCCGGACACCGATCGGCGCGGCCAGCGGTGCCGCCGTCGGGGGTATCGCAGGCAGCTCGGTGGGTGGCGGCAAGGGTTCGGATATCGCCACCGTGGTGGGTGCCGTTACCGGTGGCCTGGCCGGTGCAGCGATCGAGGATTCGGTGACCCGGCGCCAGGGTGTCGAGGTGACGGTGCGTCTTTCCAGCAATGACGTGATCGCGGTGGTCCAGGAGGCCTCGCCGCATGCCACCTTTCGTGTCGGTGACCGTGTCCGGGTACTGTCTCGGAGTGGCGTGACCCGTATCACGCATTAATCCGCATATTGCACCGGTCCGCGCAATTCCAGAACGCGCAGGACGGTGCATAGCGCGGTCTGTGACAGCTTGAGTCCGTAATCGGACTGCAGGCGCCGGGCGGTCTCCTCCGGGCCCCGGGGGCGGGGCTCCATGCGTTCAATGAACCCGGTGACATCCTCGATCAGTGCCCACGGGTAGATCATCCAGCGCCACTTGATCACCCTGCGTCCGATGTAGTCGGGTTGATAGCTGGCAGTGGTCTTGTGCAGCAGGACCGCGGTCCTGATCTCCAGCGGTTCGTGGCCGGCCAGGTGGCTGATGGCCGCCGCGTAGGTGTCACCGGTGTCGGAGACATCATCGGCGATCAGTACCCGCTTGCCGGTGATGTCCGTGCACAGCGAGTCCGTCACCTCGGCCAGCGGTTTCTTGCGTGCGCCACTGGCATAGTGCACCACGCGTATGCTGGTCAGGGCATAGACATCGAGGAAGTCGCACAGGATCCGGGCCGGCACATAGCCGCCGCGGGCGATGCCGACGATGACCTCGGGCTGGAAGCCGGATTCCAGGATGGTGAAGGCGAGGCGGCCCGCAAGCCGGTACACGCGGCTCCAGGAGATCAGTTCGCAGGGCAGTGTTTCGGATGACATAGGCTGTGGCGTCCATGACCGGGGTCACCCGCACGACAGTAGTCGCGTCACCGGTTATTATCAACAGCTCCCGGCGGGTCCGGCCACGCCTTCACCACCTGTGCCATGAAACTGGAAACCCTGCCCGATTACCTGCGTCCCGGCCTCGCCATCGTCTCCATCGGCCTCAATCCCTCGCTGCCCTCGGTACGCGCGGGTTTTTATTTCGCCAATCCACGCAATCGGTTCTGGCGAGCCCTGGATGGCAGTGGCCTGGTGCCGGAGTCGCTGGTTCCCGGCGTGGCGGCCATGGCCCGCCTGTTCGAGGAATACGCCATCGGCTTCACCGACGTGGTGAAGCGACCGACTGCCGGCGGCAGGGACCTGCGGGCAGCCGACTTCCGGGAGGGTGCGCCCGTGCTGCGGGCAAAGCTCGAGGACAGCGGGCCGCGTATCGCCTGGTTCCACGGCAAGCAGGCCTACTCCAGCTACCTGCGCTACACCGGCGGACCGCGGGGCCCGGTTGGGTGGGGTGAGCAGGATATTCGAATCGGTGTCAGCCGGGTATTCGTAACGCCCAACCCCAGTCCGGCCAACGCAGTGTTCTCGATGCAGGACCTGGTCGGACATTACCGGCGGCTGAAGGACTGGTGCGACCGGTTGGCGACCCAGGACGCGGATTGCTAGCGACGGCAGGTTTTTCCCAGTGATCTATACTTCATAATTGAACCTGTCAATGGAGGGGTTGATCATGACTATTGCGTCTACTGTGTCAGACCGCCTGGCCGAATATGATGTCGCCTATGACGTACTGACGCACCCACATACCAGCTCAAGCGGGGAAAGCGCACAGGCCTCCCATATCCCCGGTAATCGTCTTGCGAAGTCCGTTATCCTGGAAGACGACCAGGGCTACGTTATGGTGGTTGTGCCTTCCAGTCAGCGCGTTGACCTCGGGGAGTTGCACCGGCAGCTCAACAGGAACCTGGGGCTGGCGAATGAGGGTGAGCTTGGGCAGTTGTTCAGGGATTGTGAAATCGGTGCGCTGCCGGCAATCGGGACCGCCTACGGCATTGAAACCATTATAGACGACACCCTCGCGGAGCAGCCGGATATCTATTTCGAGGCCGGTGACCACGAACAGCTGATTCATGTCAGTGCCGAGGCGTTTGAGGCCCTGCTGGGCGACAGCATCCGGCATGGCCGTTTCAGTCATTAATCACCACTGACCTGCACACCCGCGCCACGCGCGGGTGTGCAGGTCGTCCTGCCGCAGGCTCTGCCCTCAGAGTCCGAAGGCCCGGGTTCCCCAGCCGACACCCCCGGTGGTTGCCTCCGGGTGGTGATGGTGACGCGATTCCCGATATCCTCGACGCGCGTCTCCGGAACATCGATCATCAGCAGGATTTCCCCGTGGGCCAGGGCGTCGCGTAATTCATCGATATGGGTATTGGGCAGGCGGGTGAAGCGCTGGCCGGCCATAAAGCTGGCCAGCATCACGCCCAGCGGCAGCAGCAGCCAGGCATCGAGCCTGCCGACCACCAGCAAGGTGACCAGGACGCCCAGTGCCAGCCCGAAAACCACCAGGTTGCCATCCCAGAGGACAGCCTCAATGCGCCGCGAAGTGTCGTGAATTTGACGGTCGGATGCCCCTGGCAGTTCGCCCAGGTAGGTCCCGGAGTCCGCCAGGGCATGAATCTGCTCCGGGTCCACGCCGGCCTGGACCAGTTCATTGACCACGGCCAGGGCGTGATCCGTGTCCGGCAGCAGAAATAGAGTCGTCGGTCCATGGTCCACCTCCATTGCAGTCAGGTGTAACCCGGCCCGTTCATCATTCTTGTTCCGGATCCTGTCAACTCATGCATAGTCCGCCCCCCGGAAACGGCAAGACCGGATTTAGTGGGGTATCGCGCGCGCTGCGGTGTGCCCTGCCGGTCGACGGGTCGTTTCCCGCCGGCCGGCATCCCGGCTGCAGCGGGTGTCCGCGGATTGCCTGTGCCTAATGACATATAAAACAGGAAGTTAATATCCGGGCGGTCCTGCGCCTGCGGGTGTGGTGGTGTCCTGGGTTGGTTTGCCGGGAAGGTGAGCATTTCTGTTGACAGGCATAGGCGCCTGCAACACAATAGCGGGCTTGCATTTTTGGAGGGGTTCCCGAGTGGTCAAAGGGATCAGACTGTAAATCTGACGGCTCAGCCTTCGGAGGTTC